>NZ_JACD01000057.1:0-26329 GCF_000517825.1 Prevotella sp. ICM33 | reverse complement strand
CTTAATAGGACTTCAAAAGGGCGTTAGTAAGGGTCTTAAAGGGCACCTTTTGCAATCTAAAAGGGCGTCTTTAAGAAGCCAAAAGAGCATATATTGGTTTCGAGTCGTATGAAAATAGTTTACAAACCTCAACAAGTAAGGGAATAAATTGTTTGTAGAATACAGATAGACATCAGACCTAATTACATTTATCATGTAGCTTTTCCGCCTTTATAAAACCATCTAATTGGGGGTAGTCATACCATGCAAGTAGATTAATATTATTCTATTAACATTCTATGCGTTTAACGTAAGAACCCTCGTTTTACCCTATAAACGCAACATAATAACCACCAAGAATCCAAATCTAACCACCTCTTATCGCACTAAAAAACGTTGTATGAACATGACGAGAATATTCAACCATTACAAACCAATAAATCACCTATCAGTCAACAAGAAACCGTTAAAAGACCAAAAACCTAATACACAACACAAAAACATTATAGATTCTTATGTGAGTTTTTTACTTTTTTATTTGTTTAACTCATTGAATTTGTGTAAATTTGCCATCACTTAAAATAATGCTAAGCACATGAGACAATTGAAAATCACAAAATCGATTACGAATCGAGAGAGTGCTTCTCTTGATAAGTATCTGCAGGAAATCGGTCACGAAGAAATGATCAGTATCGAAGAAGAAGTTGAGCTTGCTCAAAAGATTCGAAATGGTGATCGAAAAGCTTTAGAACGTCTGACGAAAGCTAACCTGCGCTTCGTTGTCTCAGTTGCAAAGCAATATCAAAATCAGGGGCTTTCTCTGCCCGATCTTATTAACGAAGGTAATGTAGGATTAATCAAAGCAGCAGAGAAGTTTGATGAAACACGCGGCTTCAAGTTTATCTCATACGCTGTATGGTGGATAAGACAAAGCATCTTGCAAGCAATAGCAGAACAAAGTCGTATCATCAGATTACCACTAAATCAAGTAAGCTCTGTCAATAAAATAAATAAGATATTGACACAGTTTGAACAAGAGAACGAACGCCGTCCGAGTATTGATGAGATAGCACAGAACACTGATATACCAGAAGACAAGATTGTTGATGCAATGAAAGTTAATTCACGTCATGTCTCGGTAGATGCTCCATTCTATGACGACGAGCAAAGTAGCTTACTTGACGTTATTCCTAATGATAACACACCATCAACTGATAAAGAGTTGGTTGAAGAGAGTTTACGGGAAGAAATTGGAAGAGCTTTACAGATTCTTGAGGATAGAGAGAAGGTGGTTATAGAGGCTTACTTCGGAATTAACCAACGTGAAATGACATTGGAAGAGATAGGAAGTAAATATAATCTCACACGTGAACGGGTAAGACAAATTAAAGAAAAAGCTATAAGACGCCTACGCCAACTATCCAATAGCAAGGTTTTGAAGGCTTATTTAGGACAATAACATTAACATTGTAAGATATTAATTTAAGATGAAATTACGTCAGGTATTAATTATAGCAGTACTCCTGCTGGGATGGGTAAATAGTAGTAACGCAAAAGGATACAAGCCTGCAAAGGTATATATGTTTGGTTTTGCAGCCTCTTTTAATGATTCAACGGTTTATATGACCAATATTCAGAAGGTGGATGCCTACCTTGCAAACGACCGTACTAAGTTCCTTGCTAATCGTGAAGACTACTCATATCAACTCCGTTATTACCTTCAGAACAATGGTTTGGTAAGCTATCCAACTTGCGTTACGATGTATGCTGAGAATGAGAATAAAGCTATGAAACAGTTCACAGCTTTGAAAAATAAATACGAAAAGGGTAAGAAGAAATATATAGTTAAGTTTATCTCTGACGCAGAGTTCAGCTATAAGACAATAACACCAGACAACTATACTTCAAGCGAAGATACACAAGTGAATACTAAAACCACAAAGTCAAAGTAAGCAGAGCCTCTAAAGATGGAAATAAATAACTTCAGAATAGCTGACTTTGATATACAGATTATATTCCGTGAGACTGATGTCAACGGAATGCACTTGCTAAGTTCGTTTGAACCTTTCAGAATCAAAGAGGTTTCAGAGAATGTCTTTTTCCGCTTAACGGTTGACGATACGCTTCGACCTGTTCCAAAGGAAAGGAGACAACGTATCCGTGCTTTCGATACAGGAAATGGTGATACCATAGTTGATCGTGTTGATGATGGTAGCTATCAGTATATTATCAAGGACATTAATGGCTCTGATTGTTGTCTGCTACAGAGTAATAAAGACTTCTCTGACTGCCGTTGTGCACTCAATGGCAACAAGAATATGCGCACCTTTGGACTTAATAATGCATTGATGCTTATCTTTGCCTTTGCTGGTGCACATAAGAAAACCTTGCTGATTCACGCATCTCTTGTTCGTAACAATGGCTATGGCTATGCCTTCATTGCCAAGAGCGGAACAGGTAAGTCAACCCAGGTTAGTATGTGGCTACGCTATATTCCAGGCAGTGACCTCATGAACGATGACAATCCTATCGTGAGAATCATTGATGGAGAAACATGGATATATGGTAGCCCATGGAGTGGTAAGACACCATGCTATCGCAATGTCAAGGCTCGTTTAGGTGCTATTACACGTATTGACCGCGCTACAACAAACTCTGTTGAGAAGCCCAATCCTATTGCAGCGTTTGCTTCACTACTCCCCTCTTGCTCCAGCATGAAGTGGGATTCAGACATTTACAATGGCGTTTGTGATACTATTACAAAGATTGTAGAAGCTGGGAGGATATTTACGTTACATTGCTTGCCTAATCAAGAAGCAGCAGAAGTGTGCTATCAAACCGTAACGAAAAGATAAAACTTATGTCAAAAACAGTACTTACGACTTCTGAAATCCAGTTTGCGAATGCAGAGTTTCTACCAGAAGTTGTCAAGATGTTAAATGAAGGACATACTGTTACGTTACGCCTTCGTGGCTATTCTATGCGTCCTTTCCTTGAAAATGACCGTGACAAAGCTTTGCTTGTCAAGCCTTCCACAATAAAAGTTGGCGACCCAGTCTTAGCGGAGATAACACCACGACACTTCGTCTTACATCGTATTGACAGCATAGAAGGTGACAACGTTACCTTACGCGGTGATGGCAACCTTGGTGTTGAGCATTGTAAGAAAGAGAATATTGTTGGAGCAGTCATTGGTTTCTACCGTAAAGGACGAAATAAGATGGATACTACAAATGCTTGGAAATGGAAGTCATATAGCTTTATTTGGACCCGACTTCTTCCTATCCGAAGATATTTATTAGGTATTTACAGACGTATCTGGATTCCTATCTTTGGCACCATTTAATGGAATATAAAAAGAAAGATAATAATATAAACTATCAATAAGAATGAAAGTAAAGAATGGCTTCAACCTCCGTGAAGTATGCGGAGAACATATTATCGTTGCGGAAGGAGATGAGAATATTGACTTCAGCAATATTATATCTATGAACGAAAGTTCTGCATACTTATGGGAAGAGGTGCAGAAGATGGATTCTTTTACAGTAGATAACCTCGTAGAGTTAATCTGCGGTCAATATGAAATTGACGAGGATACGGCTCGCAAGGATGCCACAATACTTGCTGCACAATGGGGTACTGCGGGTATCATCGAGGGTGAAGACATCCCTGCAGATGATTCTGCTGTTAAGAAGGAAACAATCTCTGAGGGGGCTGATTCTACACACCTCGAGACAGCTACAAGTGAGGAGAAGCCTAAAAAGAAAGGTTTCTTTGAGCGTCTCTTTGGTTAAGGAGCAAGATAAAACTAACTATACATAAAAAACTCGGACACTGATTATAGCAATTCAGTGTCCGAGTTTTTTCTTTATTAGTGCTATCTGATAGACCTTTGAACAATATACTCGTCCATATGACATCACCTTTGATTTACAGTTATCTGATAGAACAACTCCTTTCTACCAACAATTTATTCCCTGATAATATCATATTGCACTACACTAAGTACTCAACACCATTGGTGTTTACCATCCGCACATGACGTGTGAAGCATCCGCACACTATGTGCTGGGCATTAACACATCAGTAAAAGATGAGTTAAAAGACCCTTGTCATCATCTTAATATGTAGTAAGACACGCATGCTTCACTTATACATGAGGGTGCTTAGCGAACAACACAGTTCTTTTATCAGCGCCTATTACAGGTTCTCGATAAACCATTCAGTAACCTGTCTCAGAAGATGATTACGAGTGTTACCACCATAAATACCATGGTTACGATTGGTATAAAGATTCTCTTTGAAGTCCTTATCAGCTTGAACCAAAGCCTCAGAATACTCAAAGGCATTCTGCGGATGTACGTTATCGTCCGTTAAGCCATGACATATTAAGAGTTTACCATGAAGTTTCTCTGCTCTATTGATTGGATTAATAGCATAACCAGCAGCATTCTCCTGTGGTGTACGCATATAACGCTCTGTATAAACAGAGTCATAATAGCGCCAGTTCGTTGGTGGAGCAATAGCTACACCTGCCTTGAACGCATTGCGTCCTTCGCTCATACTCATCAATGTATTGAAGCCTCCAAAGCTCCAACCCCATATTCCAATACGCGAAGCATCGACATAACTTTGCTTGCCCAACCACAATGCAGCTTCTGCCTGATCCTTTGATTCCAAGTCGCCAAGCTTCAAATAAGTACACTTCTCAAACTCTGCACCACGCGCACCAGTACCACGACCATCTACAGTAACAACGATATAGCCCTTTTGTGTTAAGTAGTAGTCAAACATTGCACCACTACCCATAGACCCAACGCCCCAGTTGTCGACAACCTGCTGACTACCCGGACCACTATACTGGTGCATAATTACAGGATACTTCTTTGTTGCATCGAAGTTAGCAGGCTTCACCATCCAGCCATTAAGTTTCACACCTTCAGAGGTTGTAAATGTAAAGAACTCAACACCAGTGTTGCCATACTTTGCCAACTTTGCCTGCAGTTCATTATTATTAAGCACCTCACGTATCTCCTTACCTTTGTTATCATAGATAGCAAATACGTATGGATGATTGCTATCGCTCCATGTATTGAGGAAATACTTATAATCGCCTGAGAACGAAGCAACATTCCATCCTGCACGAGCAGAAAGACAAGTCAACTTACCCGACTTGTCTGCAACATATATTTCACGCTGCATTGGCTTACGTGCTGCTGCTTGGAAGTAGGTATTTCCAGTCTTCTCATCATATCCATAGATTTCAGTTACGTCATAGTTCCCCTTATCAATCTGACGTAAAAGCTTACCATCCTTATTATATAAGTAAAGGTGCATATAGCCATCACGGTCAGAAGGAACAAGAATATAATCCTTCATGATGCTAATACCCTCCATAGCTTCTTCTTTCACATACTTAGGTACACTCTCCTTTATCAGTAGATTACATGTACCTGTGAGAGGGTTAGCAGCATAGAGATTCAACTCATCCTGATGACGATTCATTGTATAGAGGATAATTCTATTTGCATCAAAGGTAGACTTGATGCGTGGAATATAACCATCTGCTGCTAATGGTAAATCATATTTACGCACAGTACCATCACTCAAGCTATAAGACCATGCACTAACCTTTGAGTTTGCTTCGCCAGCCTTTGGATATTTATAGCTGTAATCACCAGGATAGATATCGAACATATCATATGCAGGGTGAGAACCTTTGTAAAACTGTAGGGTATAACTCTTTACCTCACTCTCGTCATATCTAATCCAACTTAGCGTCTTACTATCTGCACTCCAAGCAAGTGCATTATTAAAGCCGAACTCCTCTTCATTCACCCAGTCAGGTAAACCATTGATTACCTTATTAAACTCACCATCCGTTGTAACCTGCTTTACGTTCTCTCCATCTGTAATATAGATATTATTCTGATGAACATAAGCGATCTGACGACCATCTGGAGAGAAAGTCGGAATCTGCTCAGAGCCATCTTTTGACAGTTTCTTTAACTGTTTTGTCTTTACATCATAGAGATAAAAGTCTGCTGTAAACGAACGACGATAGATACGATTTGTATTCGTTTGTAATAACAGTCGACTTCCATCAGACGAGATCTGATAATCATCAAAGGATTTTAATTGTTCACCCTTGGCATCAGCGAGGTCAAAGATAACCCCTGTAGAGCTACCTGTTTTAAAAGAATACTTAACTACCTGACGACCATCAGACGAGATTTGTGCATACTCAGAAGTTCCTTTTAAAGGATTAACACCCGAGATACGCTTAGTTGCAAAAGCACCATTAGTAATGTCTTTCAAAGAGATAGGTTCTCCAGCCATCAACTGAAGTACGGTTAGCATTGTTGCAAACAGAAGTAATATACGTTTCATAAATTCAAGTTTTAACAGCACAAAAATATAAAATATTCCGTATATTTGCAAAAGAATGGAACAATATTATTGCGATTTCGGGAACTGGTTGCGCTCTCAGTTCCCTTATAAAGTACAGAAGATATCGGTTAATGCTGGCTTTACTTGCCCTAACCGAGACGGAAGGATTGGCCGTGGTGGTTGCATTTACTGCAATAATCAGACATTCAATCCTACTTATTGCGATAATGGAAAGAGTGTGACCCAACAACTTGAGGATGGCAAACAATTCTTTTCAGGTAAGTATCCTGAGATGAAATATCTTGCTTATTTCCAGGCTTATACCAACACTTACGGCACTAATGACCATATTAAAAAGCTCTATGAGGAAGCACTTGCTGTGGAGGATGTGGTTGGACTCGTTATCGGTACACGTCCCGACTGTATCAATGATGACCTCTTAGATTACTTTGAAGAACTAAATCGCCGCACATTCCTCATCGTTGAGTATGGTGTGGAAACCTGCAATGATGAGACATTACGACTGGTTAATCGCGGGCATGACTTTGCTTGTGCACGTAAAGCTATAGAAGAGACTGCCCAACGTGGTATCCGTGTCGGTGCACATATCATTCTCGGACTACCTGGTGAAGATGCAAAAGAGAGTTTAAGACAAGCTCCAATCATCTCTTCTCTTCCCTTAACGACATTGAAGATTCATCAGTTACAGATTATTCGTGGAACTCGTCTGGCAAAGATGTACGCTGAAAAGCCATTTCACCTTTATACAGTTGAGGAGTATATCAAACTCATTGCAGATTACATTAGCCTTCTTCGCCCCGACCTTGTACTCGAACGCTTTGTCAGTCAGAGCCCTCCCGACCTCCTCATAGCACCCAAATGGGGACTGAAAAACTATGAGTTTACACATCGCCTTCATAACTTTATTAAGGAGAAGTTGAATAATAATGCTCAATCTGACAAATGAAAAGAAAGTATCAACGCTCAATAGCCTATTTTGTTATCGCACTGTTAGGAATCTCTTTATGGCATGTATGGAAGAGTAGCAAGATTGCTGAGAACCCAGCTTACACTAAAGGTGTAGTCAATAGGCTTTATAAAATTCGCGCAACTCCTTACTACTCCTATTCATATAACGTAGATCAGAAGACCTATGAAGGTAGGGGTAAACAATATGGAGAATATGAAAGTCTGCATATTGGTGACACTATCACCGTTTATTATCAAAGAAGTAACCCCAGTAACAGTGAAGCTTATGTAAGAAATAATAAACAATAGATTCAGTCTTCTGACTGTTATTATATCTTTCCTTTATCTTTGAATACAACATACAGGTATACCCTATAAAAGGCTTTACTATATTATTTGGGCAAACTCGTTTATATCTATGCGCTTATATACGGTAAAATGAAAGAGAACTTGAAAAATAAAAAACAATCAAACTAATGAATAAACTTAGTAAAGGCATATTAATATCTACATTAACATTCATTTATATCCTTGGGGTTAGTGTTGTACAAGGCACCTGTAGGAATGGACACGATGTTGGGACTGGTATTCTGTACCTTTATAGTACCCTACTCTATGTTATTAGTTTTATAGTTTCATTCTCAGTATATGGAATAAGTAAAACAAGGAAATATACATTTCTTATAATTGCCCTATTGTCCTTACTCTACTACATTTATCTTTGGATGGAACAAACGGAGATGCCTTACGAAAGGTTTTTCTATATTCTTTGGGGCTTACTTATTTATATCTGTGCATTTATATGCTGTAAACACCAAGAGAACTGAACACTGAAAAGTACGTCCCCAACCTCTTTCCCCTCCCTTTTCCAAAATCGAACAACTGACAATTTGTCTACAACAAGCGACAATTTGACACAAAACACCTATAGGCACAAGGTTTGATATATAGGCAATAGAAACAAAAAATAAGAACAAGTTCCGAAACCTATTATAAAGGTGTAGGAGCTATAGGAAGGAGATTTGAATATGACATTTGAGAAATTTACAATCAAAGCACAAGAAGCTGTTCAGAGTGCGATAAACATTGCACAACGAAATGGACAGCAGACCATTGAGCCAGTACACATATTAGCTGGTGTAATGGATAAAGGAAAGGATGTAATAAATTACGTCTTCCAGAAAATTGGCGTCAACACACAAGCTGTAGAGACTGCCATTCAGAATGAGATGAGCCACTTACCAAAAGTATCTGGTGATGAACCCTACCTCTCTTCTGAAACCAATCAGGTGATGCAGCGTACAGTAGAGACCTCCCAGAAGATGGGTGATGAATTCGTTAGTATCGAACCGATGCTGCTCGCCCTACTTGCGGTAAACTCAACTGCAAGCCGTATTTTGAAAGATGCGGGTTGTACAGAGAAGGAAATGACAGCTGCTATCAATGATCTTAGACAAGGTCAGAAGGTGCAGTCGCAAAGTGGTGATGAGAATTATCAGTCATTACAGAAATATGCACGCAACCTTATCGAGGATGCACGTGCAGGAAAACTCGACCCAGTGATTGGTCGTGATGAGGAGATTCGTAGAGTATTACAGATTCTTTCTCGTCGTACAAAGAACAACCCTATTCTCATTGGTGAGCCAGGTACTGGTAAGACAGCTATCGTTGAGGGTTTAGCAGAGAGAATCGTTCGTGGTGATGTGCCAGAAAACTTAAAGGACAAGCAACTCTATTCACTGGATATGGGTGCGATGTTGGCTGGTGCTAAGTATAAAGGTGAGTTCGAGGAGCGTCTCAAGAGTGTTGTTAAGGAAGTGATGCAGGCTGATGGTAACATCATTCTCTTCATTGACGAGATTCACACATTGGTTGGTGCAGGTGGTGGCGAAGGTGCCATGGATGCTGCAAATATCCTTAAACCAGCCTTAGCACGTGGCGAATTGAGAGCTATCGGTGCAACAACACTCAATGAATATCAGAAGTATTTTGAGAAAGATAAGGCGCTTGAGCGTCGTTTCCAAACCGTATTAGTAGATGAACCAGACGAGTTGGATGCTATCTCTATCCTTCGTGGATTGAAGGAACGTTATGAGAATCATCACAAGGTACGTATCCAAGACGATGCTTGTATCGCAGCTGTTAAGCTTTCTGAGCGATATATCTCAGACCGTTTCTTGCCAGATAAGGCTATCGACTTGATGGATGAGGCTGCTGCAAAACTGCGTATGGAGCGCGACTCTGTACCAGAGGAGTTGGATGAAATCAGTCGTAGATTGAAGCAGCTTGAAATTGAGCGTGAGGCTATTAAGCGCGAGAACGACACTGAGAAAATTGCACAACTCGACAAGGAAATCGCTGAACTCAAAGAGCAGGAACATGGATTCCGTGCAAAGTGGGAAGGCGAACGTGGACTGGTGAATAAGATTCAGCAGGACAAACAAGAGATTGAACAGCTCAAGTATGAGGCTGATCGTGCCGAGCGTGAGGGTAATTACGAGCGTGTTGCCGAGATTAGATACTCACGACTAAAGCAATTAGAAGACGATATCAAGAACATCCAACAGCAGTTGCAAGCCACACAAGATGGGCAAGCAATGGTGCGCGAGGAGGTTACAGCAGATGATATCGCTGAGGTTGTGAGCCGTTGGACAGGTATTCCTGTCACACGAATGTTACAGAGTGAGAAGGATAAACTGCTCCACTTAGAGGATGAACTACACAAGCGTGTCATCGGACAAGATGAGGCTATCACAGCCGTAGCAGATGCTGTTCGTCGCTCACGTGCAGGATTGCAAGACCCAAAGAAGCCTATTGCGTCCTTCATCTTCTTAGGTACAACGGGTACTGGTAAGACCGAGTTGGCAAAGGCATTGGCTGATTATCTCTTCAATGACGAGTCTATGATGACCCGAATTGACATGAGCGAGTATCAAGAGAAGTTCAGTGTAACACGCCTCATCGGCGCACCTCCTGGATATGTAGGCTATGATGAGGGTGGTCAGTTGACCGAGGCTGTACGCCGTAAACCTTACTCAGTGGTTCTCTTTGACGAGATTGAGAAGGCACATCCAGACGTATTCAATATTCTTTTACAGGTATTGGACGATGGTCGATTGACAGATAATAAAGGTCGCACGGTGAATTTCAAGAATACAATCATCATCATGACGTCTAATCTTGGTTCGCAATACATCCAACAGCAGTTTGAACATCTTAACGATACTAACCGTGAGGAGGTTATCGACAAGGCAAAAGTTGCAGTAATGGATATGCTGAAGAAGACGATTCGCCCAGAGTTCCTCAACCGTATCGACGAGACAATTATGTTCTTGCCATTGACAAAAGAGCAGATTGGGGATGTCGTTCGCCTGCAACTTGAGAGAGTTAAGGATATGTTAGAGCCACAGGGTATTGAACTTCAGTGGACTGACCCAGCCATCAACTATCTTTCAGATGTTGGCTACGACCCAGAGTTCGGTGCACGTCCTGTCAAGCGAGCTATCCAACGTTACGTATTGAACGACCTCAGTAAGTCATTGCTTGCAGGTACAGTCAACCGTGACAAGCCTGTCATCATCGACAGCTTCGGCGAAGGCTTAGTATTTAGAAACTAATATAAAAAGGGAGTGTGTCATTTGGCACACTCCTTTTTTTTGTTTCATCGGCCATTTCAAGTGATACTACTATAAATCTTTATGAGGTAAACCTCTGTTTTCCTTGAGGCTTCTTCGTAACCAACAAGTTTTCTTATCCTTAGTGATTCTACGTGTCATAACCATCCGCACTATTGGTGTTCACCGTCTGCACCATTGGTGCTAAGTATCCGCTCGATGATATGACATGATAAAAAGGGTTATTGTGGTTTATCCACTATGGAGAGAAAATATTACCTTTGTCATATGAATAGTACCGAGATATTTACACAGGCTTTGAGCCTATCAGAAGCAACTTCTTAAAAGGAGGGCAAGGGGATTCGTAAATACAGAAAACTTTAAGTATATGGTCTATTTCATGACAGGGGAGCTTAAACTTAATTACCCACACGA
The DNA here is from genome assembly GCF_000517825.1 of Prevotella sp. ICM33. Classification (NCBI taxonomy): domain Bacteria; kingdom Pseudomonadati; phylum Bacteroidota; class Bacteroidia; order Bacteroidales; family Prevotellaceae; genus Prevotella; species Prevotella sp. ICM33. The sequence continues at coordinate 14,942 of NZ_JACD01000057.1, read as the reverse complement.
TTCGTTATAGAGCCGAATATTTTTTTGTAACTTTGTGCTATAAAACTTAAATACATTATCATTATGGCATCAAAAGCATATAACGTTCTATTTATTGTAGCAATGTTGTTGTTCAGTAGTTGCAGCGTATTCCGTGGACTCACACTCGATGGTCCTTCTGGTCCGGATATATATGAATATCAGAAGTTGGAACGAGACACTATTTTCAAAGGAAACAATCCGTTTCATTTTCCACTTGCTGCATCGCATCGTTGCATAGATAGAAGTATGCATATAACTCACAAAAAGGCAGGAAATGCAGAGGAGATGCGAATAGATTCACTCGTTGAACAATGGTTTGGAAAAGATGGGCAATTGCTTATTATTCATAACGACAGTATTGTTTACGACCAATGGACAGAGCCTTTTTATCCAAGAAAGAATGCTACCATTTTCTCTGTTTCCAAATCGTTGACGGGGCTTCTTTGTGGTATTGCCGTAGACGAAGGTTATATCAAGAGCGTAGACGACTATGTAACTGATTATATTCCAGAATTGGCACAATACAATGCTACATTCAAAAAGTTACGGATTGTCCACCTACTGAATATGCAGGCTGGTTTCGATTTTTACGAGGACTATGAATTGACTCTAAAAGGTTTATTTAAAATATTCAAGATAACTCAACTGCAATATGGGCACGACTTCACCCGACTTTTCCGACACATAAAGTTTAAAAGTCAGCCTGGCAAGAAATATGAATATAACAGTTTAACAACAGCTCTACTCTCTTGGATTATTGAACGAGCTACGGGTAAAACCTATGCAAACTATATGAGTGAGAAGGTATGGAAACCATTAGGTATGGAACGCGATGCATGGATTACAATAGACAGTCATAAGCATCATCACACACAAGGCTTTGGAGGTATTGCTACAAACGTGTATGACCTTGCAAAAATAGGAAGATTATATTTGAATGGTGGTACATGGAATAGGAAGCAGATTGTCAGCAAGGAGTGGATAGACAAGAGCTTAGAAAAGACTACCGAGAATAAAGGTTATCATTATTGCTGGTACCATCAGTATCGCGATAACAATGCCGATAACTCTTCTTTCTATGCGTTTGGTGTCGGACACCAATTCATTTATATTAATCAGAAGAAGAATGTAATTATTGCCCGAATAGGAAACAACTACAATTGGATGGGGTGGGAAATGTCATTTTTCGACTCCTTATGCGACAAATTGTTCTAAACAAAATAAGTAGTTAAAATTCTGAATATATTTTGTAGGTAATGACAAGTAATACTACACAAAATATCCCGAAAATTTATGAAAAATATTTTTGCCGGTTAAACTTGGGATAAGATCCTTACTGTCAAAAACGAGTCCGCCTCAGAAACGCTATTTCTCACATTCATTATAATATCCCTATTTTTCTACAATGAAAGAAATCCTCAAGATGAAAGTTCCTGTCACTCGTATCACAAGAGAATAGCTTATAACCTACTGATTTGAAGCACGTTTGCACAAAATGTTAAAAGTGACAGCAAAATGAAATTAAAAATACTATAGTTATATCGTTACATTACTACAAGAAGTAACAGCTTTTTATTTCTCAAAGAACAACATATAAACAGGAACATTAGACGCAGCCAACTTTTACGTTAAAATGGTTCTTCCCTTAGCAAGATTGATATCTCTTCTCACGTAAAAGTAATTCTATCATAAATTAAACCGTAGTGTATAGCACTAAGAGCCTTCTACTCATAGTAAAAAGAAGCTGTAAATAGTAGAGAACGAATATAAAAAGCGTTGCTTTATACTTAACTATAAAGGTTCAAGACTGCATATTACATACTTCTTGCAATAATTTAAAACATAGTTTATAAACAAACTATCTATAACAAATCTTGCAAGGAGTAAAGCCTTTTGACTTTGCCGCACTCACAGAAAGGCTTTTTATACTGCCAGAGCATCTATTAAGACCACGACAATTTGGGCTTGAATGATACTTTCTTGCCTTTGATCCCGTACAAATATAAACCGTTCCAGACTGAATATTCGTATTTTTCTTTGTAGAAGCAGTCGTTCCTCCTATCGTAGAGAACAATGCAAATGCTATAAACACTGATTTAATAAATTGCATATTGGTATAAAGTAAGATTGTTGTAAAGAACTTAGTAAATTAGAAGTGAGAGCGAAAGGTAAAGACTCTACCTCTTTTAGATATACATTTATAAACCATAAGAAATAGGCGGTATACCTACATAAAAACATGGTATACCGCCTAAAAAATATATTTCTAAGAAATTACTTCATTTCTTCCACTGCGGCTTGTGCCGCAGCAAGTCTTGCGATAGGCACGCGGAATGGAGAACAGCTAACGTAGTTAAGACCTACACGATGGCAGAACTTAACAGAACTTGGCTCACCGCCATGCTCACCACAGATACCACACTTGAGGTTTTTGCGAGTCTTGCGGCCCTTCTCAACACCCATTTGAATTAACTGACCAACACCCTTCTGGTCGAGAACCTGGAATGGGTCAACATCGAGAATCTTCTTCTCCAAGTAGCTTGGCAAGAAGCTTGCGATATCGTCACGGCTATAACCGAAGGTCATCTGAGTCAAGTCATTTGTACCGAAGCTAAAGTATTCTGCCTTCTGTGCAATAACATCAGCTGTCAAAGCAGCACGAGGAATCTCAATCATCGTACCCACCTTGAATTCAACCTCAACACCCTCCTTCTTGAAGAGTTTATTTGCAGTTTTGCGAATGATGTTCTCTTGAATGTCAAGCTCATTAACAATACCGACCAATGGTACCATAATCTCTGGCTTAGGATTGAAGCCTTCCTTCTTCAACTGAACAGCAGCACCGAGGATAGCCTTAGTCTGCATTGCAGTAATCTCTGGGAATGTGTTACCCAAACGGCAACCACGAAGACCCAACATTGGGTTGCTCTCAGAGAGTGCACTTACACGACTCTGAATAAACTGAACGCTAACGCCCATCTCTTCAGCCATGACTTCCTGTCCCTTAAGGTCATGTGGAACAAACTCATGCAAAGGAGGATCGAGCAGACGGATGTTAACTGGTAAACCGTCCATACACTTCAAGATACCATAGAAGTCCTGCTTCTGATAAGGCAAGAGCTTGTCAAGTGCTCTTTCACGCTCCTCAGTAGTGTTTGCGAGAATCATCTCACGCATAGCCTTAATCTTCTCGTTCTCAAAGAACATGTGCTCTGTACGGCAAAGACCGATACCAACAGCACCGAAGTTGCTTGCTACTTCTGCATCGTGTGGAGTATCTGCGTTGGTACGAACAACCAACTTGCTATACTTCTTACAAAGATCCATCAGCTCAGCGAAGTCACCTGTTACCTCAGCTGGACGAGTCTTAACCTCACCAAGGTAAACCTCACCTGTTGAACCATTCAAAGAGATATAGTCACCCTCACGGATAATAGTTCCGTCAATCTCTAAGGTACGCGCCTTATAGTCAACCATGATTGCACCAGCACCACTGACACAGCACTTACCCATACCACGAGCAACAACGGCAGCGTGTGAAGTCATACCACCACGAGCTGTCAAGATACCCTCAGCAGCAGACATACCTGCGAGGTCCTCTGGAGATGTTTCAATACGAACCATGATAACCTGACGACCATCCTCATGCCACCTTGTAGCATCGTCAGCGAAGAATACAACCTGACCACTTGCAGCACCTGGAGAAGCTGGCAAACCACGTGTCAACACATGTGCCTGAGCCAATGCCTCCTTATCGAAGACTGGGTGGAGGAGTTCGTCGAGTTTGTTTGGCTCACAACGCATAAGCGCTGTTTTCTCATCAATCTCACCTTCATGAAGCAAATCCATAGCAATCTTAACCATTGCAGTACCTGTACGCTTACCATTACGAGTCTGGAGGAACCAAAGCTTACCTTCTTGTACTGTAAACTCCATATCCTGCATATCATGGTAGTGCTTCTCCAACTTATCTTGGAGTGCATAGAGCTGCTTGTACAACTCAGGCATAGCCTCTTCCATTGAAGGATATTTAGTTGCACGAGTCTCTTCATCAATATTTTGCTGTGCAGCCCAACGGAGTGAGCCTTCTTTTGTAATCTGCTGTGGAGTACGGATACCTGCAACAACATCCTCACCCTGTGCATTGATAAGATACTCACCATTGAAGAGATTCTCACCAGTACCAGCATCACGAGAGAAGCAAACACCTGTTGCAGATGATTCTCCCATATTACCGAATACCATTGCCTGAACTGTTACTGCTGTACCCCACTCTTGTGGAATACCCTCCATCTTACGGTAAAGGATAGCACGCTCGTTCATCCATGAATCAAACACAGCACAAATAGCACCCCACAACTGCTCCATTGGATCATCAGGGAAGTCCTTACCAGTCTGCTCCTTGATAGCCTTCTTGAAGAGAGCAACAAGTTGCTTCAAGTCTTCAACAGTCATCTCACTGTCGAGCTTAATGCCACGCTCAGCCTTAACCTGCTGAATAATTGCCTCAAATGGATCAATATCTTCCTTGTTTACAGGCTTCATACCCAAAACAACATCACCGTACATCTGTACAAAACGACGGTAACTATCGTAAGCAAAACGCTCGTTACCCGTCTTTTCAATTAATCCAGCAACCACTGCGTCATTAAGACCAAGGTTAAGGATTGTATCCATCATACCTGGCATAGAAGCACGTGCACCAGAACGCACACTCATCAGGAGAGGATTAGCTGGATCACCGAAGGTTGAGTTCATCAAGCTTTCTACATGCTTAACACTATTCTCTACTTCTGCCTTCAGCAAGCCTACTACAGTCTCTTTACCTTTCTCATAATACTCAGTACATACATCAGTGGTAATTGTGAAACCTGGAGGAACAGGTACACCGATGAGGTTCATCTCAGCCAGATTGGCACCCTTGCCACCAAGGAGATTTCTCATATCAGCCTTACCCTCAGCCTTACCATTACCAAAGGTATAAACTCTCTTTTCGCTCATAAGTTAAAAATGATAATGAATTTTAGTTATTTCTATAGTGCAAATATACCAATAAATAGGTAAAGTAACAAACTTTTCTATAAAAATTGCTATCTTCACCTTACATTTTTACTTTGTTAGCGAACACAGACTTGATAAAAACTATCAGGCAGACTACAAACGGGAAAAAATTAGTAACTTTGCAGCGAAATACAAAACAGATTATGAGTAGAAAAAGAAAGCCATTACCCATTCTGGAGAATGTCACAATAGAAGCTGTGGCGGCCGAAGGTAAATGTGTTGCACATGTTGATGATAAAGTTATTTTCGTTCCTTTTGTTGTACCAGGAGACGTAGTTGACCTTCAGGTGCGTAAGAAGAAACGTAGTTATTGTGAAGCTACAGTCATTCGCTTCATCAGTAAAAGTGCTGTACGTCAGGAACCTATGTGTGAACACTTTGGCATCTGTGGTGGATGTAAGTGGCAAAACCTTCCTTACGAAGAACAGTTAAAAGCAAAGCAACAACAAGTATATGATCAACTGAGTCGTATTGGCAAGGTTGAGCTCCCTGAGTTTCGCCCAATCATGGGTTCAGTACACACCAAGGAATATCGTAACAAGCTCGAATTTGGTTGTGCTAATAAGCGTTGGTATACAGAAGAGGAGCTAAAAGCGCTACCAGAAGGCATTGGCTTGGCTGAAGGAGCCATCGGCTTCCATATTACAGGTGCCTTTGACAAGGTATATCCTATAGAGAAATGCTGGTTGATGGATGACCTCTGCAACGAGATTCGCAAGGATATCCGGGACTATGCACTCTCTACTGGAATGAAATTCTACGATATTCGTGCACAACATGGTTTATTGCGAGATATTATGGTGCGCAACTCTAATACAGGCGAATGGATGGTACTTGTACAGTTCCACTATGATGAGGAGGGAGACGATGAGCGTGCAAAGGCATTAATGCAGCATATTGCAGACCGTTTTCCACAAATTTCTTCACTCTTCTACGTTGATAATCAGAAAGGTAACGATACATTCAACGACCTTGAACTAACACTTTTCAAAGGTAATGATCATATCTTTGAAACGATGGAAGACTTAAGATTCAAGGTGGGACCAAAGAGTTTCTACCAGACCAATACAGAACAGGCATATCACCTCTATTCTGTTGCACGCGAATTTGCCAACCTTACAGGTAACGAGCTTGTATATGACCTCTATACGGGTACGGGTACAATTGCTAATTTCGTAGCAAAGAAAGCTCAGAAAGTAATTGGTATAGAATATGTTCCAGAGGCAATAGAAGATGCAAAGGTTAACTCAGAAGTCAACAAGATTGACAACACACTTTTCTATGCAGGTGACATGAAAGACATTCTGACCGAAGACTTCATCCACGAGCATGGACGCCCAGACGTTATCATCACAGACCCTCCACGTGCAGGTATGCATCCAGACGTTGTGAACGTTATACTCGGAGCAAGTCCAAAGCGAATTGTTTACGTCAGTTGCAACCCTGCAACACAAGCGCGTGACCTTGCTCTGCTCGATGCAGACTATAAAGTTTCTGCCGTCCAACCTGTAGACATGTTCCCACATACACCACACGTTGAGAACGTTGTCTTATTGGAGAAACGATAAAAGACAGTAAACTACATATTTAAAGATTGCCCACTATTCCAGCCAAAGGAATTATCCTTTACAGCGACTGACATAGTGGGTAATTTCACCTTAATATATATAGAAAGCCCTTATCTTCAAACTCTAACCAAGAAAAGACACGACAAAAGCAGCATAATATTTTGTTATTATTTGATAAAATACTATCTTTGCATCGTCAATAGCCGAGTTATCAACCTAAAATATTATCATTACCTAAATTCATAGAGTTATGAGAAAAACAATTATCCTATCAGCAATGATGCTATGCTCACTTCTCGGTAAAGCACAGGAAGCACCAAAGTGGATTAATAACGTAAAATTGTCTGGCTTCGGTATCGTTCAGTACCAATATAATGGTATGAACAACAACAAGTCAAATAGTTTCAACCTCCGCTTAGGCCGTGTATCAATTGATGGTCGTATCCTTGAAGATTGGGCTTGGAAAGCACAGTTACAGTTCAACGGAAACACATCTACATTGGGCGCATCACCACGATTAGTCGACCTCTTTATTGAATGGCAGAAGTATGATTTCTTCCGTGTTAAAGCAGGACAGTTCAAGAATCCATTCACTTTTGACAACCCTATCCATCCTATCGATCAGGGATTTATGAGTGTAGCACAAGGTGTTCAGAAATTAGCAAGTTTCTCAGACCGAGCTGGTGCACATCCATCTAACGGACGTGACATCGGTGTACAGATACAAGGCGATTTCCTAAAGACAGCCGCAGGTAGAAATCTTGTTCACTATCAGGTAGGTGTATTCGATGGTCAAGGTATCAACGTAAGAGATGTTGACCAACAGAAGAATATCATTGGTGGTGTATGGGTAATGCCTGTTGAAGGCATGCGCTTAGGCTGGTTCGGATGGACTGGTTCGTATGCTCGCAAGGGAACATGGACAGACGCAGCTGGCGCCACACACTCAGGTGTACGTAGTCTGCAACAACGACGCTATGCCTTCTCTGCAGAATACAAAGTTAACGATTGGACCATACGCTCTGAATACGTACATTCTACTGGTAATGCCTTCGCTAAAGCACTGAGCAACACAGATGCTTCGGCAGCTACAGACTGCAATCTTAGTGCAGATGGAGACAAAGCTCAGGGTGTTTATGCTTTAGTCATTGCGCCTATCATTCCTAAGAAGCTACATGCCAAGGCACGTTACGATATGTATCAGCCATCTGATGGTGCTGAAAAGCAGCGTACACAATACGACTTAGGACTTGACTACGAGTTCACCAAAAACCTTGCATTGAGTGGTATTTATTCTTATGTTCATGATCGTTCTATGAATAGTACGGGTAAACCAAACTATTCAATGTTTGACTTAGAATTAAGTTTCCGCTTTTAAAATAAATAAAATTTAAAGAAAATCACGGATACATTAGGTTGTATCCGTGTTTTTTTGTATCTTTGCCGAAGTTATGATAAACAAATATTAACAAACGAAGGTTGTAAGTATTCACGATAAAACATCCTCGTACAAACTCTAAAACATGACAAGACATCAGCACATCGACTATCAGACAGGAGGAATCAAACCTCCTTCTTCATCAGCGGCACGCCGTCGTAAGGTTTTTAATAAGGTAATGAAGATTGTTATGACATTCTTTGCCTTAGCAGTTGTTTGCTTGGCTTACTGGATGTATCACAACTAAGCCTATTAATTCTTTTAACCAACAAAAAATCAAACGTCTACGTCTTATTCAGCTATTTTTAGCTGAATAAGTCCGAATTTGTAAGTAAATACAAGCTCACAACATCATGGAAATGTTATTTTTAAAAACTCTTTCTTGGTAAACATTTCCTATATAAGATTGTCATTAATAGCTTACTATAGTGTAATTAATGACAATTGAGGTCTTCTATTCCTCTTTATTTAATGATATCTGTAGCCCAACACATATCGTGCGAAGCGCTAACACTATTCGTGCGGAGGGTAAACACAAGTTGTGTTGCAGGCTAACACATCACAAATAGAAACCTGATACTACTTCACATACTCTACTATAAGCAATTATTCAAGTACAAATATTATCTATCTTTGTGAACTATATGAAGATGATAATGAGAACCATCATAATCTATTCGCATCATTCTATTATGGAGTTCTTCCCAAGCAGATAAAGACAAGGCTACATGCCCCATCGTACGTCTCAAGTTAATCTCTACTACAGGGTGAAGCATAAAACTATCTTCTGCAGCAACAATCATCATATCAACGCCTAACGGACCGCTATAAACACCTCGCAAATGTTTGGTTAACAACTGCTCTAAAGCTGAAATAACTTTATGTAACAGTTCATTCGATACATAAGTAGACAGAGTAGAATGTTTCTCAGCTTCGTCTGCAAGGCTATTACCTACATATGCACCGTTAACAGTATGGAATACAGACAGTCCTGCGTAATGGGCTCCATCCGCATCCGCATAAAATTCTACACCAAAATCCTTCACCTTATTGTAATAAGGCTCTATCATTATACCGCCTTGCGTCTTTATCACATTCTTAGACCAATTAGCCAAGGCAGCATCCAAGACAGTATCAACATAGCGCACTCCTCTCCCACTGCTACTCCACGGAGCCTTTATCACAGCCTTACCCAAACTCTGAAGAATACGTTCTAATTCTATAATACTATCAACATAGGACGACTTACCAAGTAAAATAGGATGAATAAATTTCTCTTGTAGTTCCTTTAATACAGCAGAAGAGAACTGACGATTACTAAGTCTACGTACATTTGCAAGCACCTCATTATCAGGAAGTACAGATGACTTAACCCCCATCTGGCTCAACTGAAACTTAATAGAAGAATCCCATCCCCATGGCACAACCTTATCAATCTGTTCTAATAGACGATCTACACCTTTTTTATCAACAAAATTCACCTGCTTACCATAACGCTGAAGGCGAGAGGCATGCTGCTGAGCAGAACTCACGTTTTCTACAAGTACATAGTCACCTTCCGCTGCCCACAGAACAGGTAGGTAATCTAAATCATTGCGAAGCTGCCTACCTGCGTGCGGAGCCGTAAAGTACTTGTTATCATAAGCTAATGCTATATCATGTTCGGGGTTAAATACGTGTAATGTCATTGAAATCCTTTGTTAATGCTGTGCAAAGGTACATCAAACCAAATATAACACAAAATAAAAACAAAAAAATCATTTTTTGCTATCTATAGTTTGCAAATTAAAGAAATTAATAGTAACTTTGCATGTGGATAATATATATAACGGGAACAAGATGGACGCATTCTTTCGCACGCATACTTACTTGGTGGAGCATGTAAATGCCCCAGTGCGTCGTCGTCTCATGGATGAGATTAATTGGGACGACCGGCTCATCGGCATCAAGGGTACGCGAGGCGTAGGTAAAACGACCTTCCTCCTACAATATGCCAAAGAGCGTTACGGCTCTACTGATCGCCAATGCCTTTATGTAAACATGAACAACTTTTACTTCCAAGGCAGAGGTATAGCAGACTTCGCTGGCGAGTTTTATCGTCATGGCGGAAAAGTCTTGCTGATCGACCAAGTATTCAAGCAGCCTGACTGGAGTCATGAACTCCGTCAATGCTATGACAATTATCCTGAGTTGAAGATAGTTTTCACAGGCTCAAGTGTCATGAGACTGAAAGAAGAAAACCCAGAGCTTAATGGCATTGTAAAGAGCTATAACTTGAGAGGTTTCTCTTTTCGCGAATACTTGAATTTACAAACAAACCAACAGTTTGAGCCTTACACATTAAAGGATATTATAAACAACCACGAGGAGATAACAAGACATATTCTCTCAAAGGTTAGCCCGATGAAGTACTTTGCAGACTATATTCACCACGGCTTTTATCCCTTCTTCTTAGAACATCGTAACTTCTCAGAGAATCTACTGAAGACGATGAATATGATGACAGAGGTAGATATCCTTCTCATCAAACAAATAGACTTGAAATATCTGACCAAGATTAAAAAGTTATTTTACCTTCTTGCCTTGGAAGGTCCTAAGGCTCCAAACATCAGCAACCTTGCTAAAGATATCAACACAAGCCGTGCTACGGTAATGAATTATATCAAGAATCTTGCTGATGCACGACTTATCAACCTTGTATATCCAGTAGGACAAGAGTTTCCTAAAAAGCCTGCAAAGGTCATGTTACAGAACTCTAACTTGATATATGCCATCTACCCCATCCAACTTGATGAACAGCAGCTTATGGAGACATTCTTTGTAAATGCGTTACAAGAAGTATGCTCGGTAAATGAAGGTAATAAACAAGGCACATATATTATCAATCAAAAAGAAAAGTTTAAGGTATGTGATACTGGAAAGACTAAAAAGCGATTTAGCACAGACACAACCTATACTATATACAATACTGAGGTGGGAAAAGACAATCAAGTACCACTTTGGCTAATAGGTTTCCTATATTAGGCAAGACCAAAAACATTATAACAATATTCATTTAATAAATTTCAAAATGGCTAAAGAAAAGAAGTTTATCACTTGTGATGGTAACGAGGCCGCTGCTCACGTGAGCTACATGTTCTCTGAGGTAGCAGCTATCTATCCTATCACTCCATCATCTCCAATGGCTGAGCACGTAGACGAGTGGTCAGCACGTGGTCGTAAGAACCTTTGGGGTCAGACAGTAAGCGTTCAGGAGATGCAATCAGAGGGTGGCGCAGCAGGTGCCGTACACGGTTCACTGCAGTCTGGTGCTCTCACGACAACCTTCACCGCATCACAGGGTCTTCTCTTGATGATTCCTAACATGTACAAGATTGCTGGTGAACTTTTGCCATGTGTATTCAACGTTTCAGCACGTACACTCGCAAGTCACGCTCTTTGTATCTTCGGTGACCACCAGGACGTAATGGCTTGCCGTCAGACAGGCTTCGCTATGTTCTGTTCAGGTTCTGTTCAGGAGGTTATGGACCTCTCTGCAGTTCCTCACCTTGCTTCATTGAAGACATCAGTACCATTCATCAACTTCTTCGATGGTTTCCGTACATCACACGAGTATCATAAGATTGAGTGCCTTGACCAGGAAGATATCCGTCCATTGGTTGACGAGGAAGACATTAAGCGTTTCCGCGATCGCGCAATGACTCCAGAGCGTCCAGTAGTTCGTGGTACAGCTGAGAACCCTGAGACATTCTTCACACATCGTGAGGCATCTAACAGTGCTTACGAGAATGTAGCAGAGGTTGTTGAGCACTATCTCGGCGAAATCTCAAAGATTACAGGCCGTGAGTATCACCTCTTCGATTACTATGGTGCTAAGGATGCAGAGAACATTATCATCTTGATGGGTTCAGCTACTGAGGCAGCTCGTGAGGCTATCGACTACTTGATGTCTCAGGGTAAGAAGGTTGGTATGATTGCTGTACACCTCTATCGTCCATTCTCAGTTAAGCACTTGCTCGCTGCAGTACCAAAGTCTGTTAAGCGTATCGCTGTTCTTGACCGTACTAAGGAACCAGGAGCAGAGGGTGAGCCATTGTACCTCGATGTTAAGAGTGCATTCTATGATGTTGAGAACAAGCCATTGATCGTTGGTGGTCGTTATGGTCTCGGTTCTTCAGATACAACACCAGCTAAGATTATCGCTGTTTATGACAACCTCGAGTTGCCAGAGCCAAAGAATCACTTCACTGTAGGTATCGTTGATGACGTAACCTTCACTTCTCTCCCAGAGGTTGAGGAGATTCCATTGGGTGGTGAAAGCACATACGAGGCTAAGTTCTATGGTCTTGGTGCTGACGGTACCGTTGGTGCTAACAAGAACTCAGTAAAGATTATCGGTGACAACACTAATAAGTACTGTCAGGCTTACTTCTCTTATGACTCTAAGAAGTCTGGTGGTTTCACTTGTTCTCACCTCCGCTTCGGTGATAATCCAATCCGTTCTACTTATCAGGTAAATACACCTAACTTCGTAGCTTGTCACGTTCAGGCTTACTTGAACATGTACGACGTTACACGTGGTTTGCGTAAGAATGGTACATTCTTGTTGAACACTATCTTTGATGGTGAGGAACTTGTACACTTCATTCCTAATAAGGTTAAGCGTTACTTCGCAAAGAACAATATCAGCGTTTACTATATCAACGCTACTAAGATTGCACAGGAGATTGGTCTTGGCAACCGTACCAATACTATCCTCCAGTCTGCATTCTTCCGTATTACTGAGGTAATTCCTCTCGACCTTGCTGTTGATCAGATGAAGAAGTTCATCGTTAAGAGTTACAGTAAGAAGGGTCAGGACGTTGTAGACAAGAACTTCGCTGCTGTTGACCGTGGTAACGAGTACAAGCAGTTAACTGTTGACCCAGCATGGGCTAACCTCTCTGATGACGATGCTAAGGTAGACGATGCACCAGCATTCGTTAAGGAACTTGTTCGTCCAATGAACGCACAGGCAGGTGACCTCTTGAAGGTTTCTGACTTCGTTAATCATGGTACTGTTGACGGTACATGGTCAGTAGGTACAGCAGCTTTCGACAAGCGTGGTGTTGCTACCTTCGTTCCAAAGTGGGATGCAGAGAACTGTATTCAGTGTAACAAGTGTTCATACGTTTGTCCTCACGCTTGTATCCGTCCATTCGTATTGGATGAGGCTGAGAAGGCTAACTTCAACGAAGAGACACTCGACGTCATCGCTCCAAAGCAGCTCAAGGGAATGCAGTTCCGTATTGAGGTGTCAGTTCTCGACTGTACAGGTTGTAGCAACTGTGCTGATGTATGTCCAGGTAAGAAGGGTAACAAGGCTCTCTCTATGACTCAGTTCGTTGCTGGAGAGGAAGAGGCTAACCACCGTGCAGCTAACTGGAATTACCTCGTTAAGAACGTTAAGAGCAAGCAGAACTTGGTAGACATCAAGTCAAATGCTAAGAACTCTCAGTTCGCTCAACCTTTGTTCGAGTTCTCTGGTGCTTGTGCTGGTTGTGGTGAGACTCCATACGTTAAGCTTGTTTCACAGCTCTTCGGTGATCGTGAGATGATTGCTAATGCTACTGGTTGTTCTTCAATCTACTCAGCTTCAGTTCCTTCTACTCCTTACACAACTAATGAGGAAGGTCATGGTCCTGCATTCAACAACTCACTGTTCGAGGACTTCTGTGAGTTTGGTATGGGTATGGCTATGGGTAATAAGAAGATGCGCGAGCGTATCGCTGTACTTCTTAACGAATCTATGGCTAACGACCATACACCTGCAGAATTCAAGGAGGCTGCTCAGGAGTGGCTTGATAACATGAATGATGCAGATGCATCTAAAGTTGCTGCTGCTAAGCTGAAGCCATTGATCGCTGCTGGTGCTGAAAAGGGATACCCTGTATGTGCAGAGTTGAAGACACTCGACCACTATCTCGTTAAGCGCAGCCAGTGGATTATTGGTGGCGACGGTGCTTCTTATGATATCGGTTACGGTGGTCTCGACCACGTTATCGCTTCTGGTGAGGACGTTAACATCTTGGTTCTTGATACTGAGGTTTACTCTAACACTGGTGGTCAGAGTTCTAAGGCTACTCCACTCGGTGCTATTGCTCAGTTCGCAGCTAAGGGTAAGCGTATCCGCAAGAAGGACCTCGGTTTGATGGCAACTACATACGGTTATGTTTATGTAGCTCAGATTGCTATGGGTGCTGACAATGCACAGACATTGAAGGCTATCCGTGAGGCTGAGGCTTATCCTGGACCATCACTCATCATCGCTTACTCTCCATGTATCAACCATGGTTTGAAGGTGAAGGGCGGTATGGGTCGTAGCCAGGCTCAGGAAGCAAATGCTGTTGCTTGTGGTTACTGGCAGCTCTGGCGTTACAACCCACTATTGGCTGAAGAGGGTAAGAACCCATTCTCACTCGATTCTAAGGAACCAGAATGGGATAAGTTCCAAGACTTCCTTCACAGTGAGGTTCGTTTCCTCTCTGTCCTCAAGGCTTATCCAAATGAGGGCGAGGAGCTCTTCAAGGCTTGTGAGGATATGGCTAAGCTCCGTTACAAGAGCTATGTTCGCAAGACTCAGGAAGACTGGAGCGAGGAGGCATAATCGCCTAACCCACAGATTAAAAAGATATAGTTAAAACACTATATAACATATGTAAAGAGGCTTCTCCATCATGGAGGAGCCTCTTTTTTGGGCTATTCCGTTAAATGCATAGACACTTATCGTATAGCATTAACCAAAGAATCAAAATAATTCATTATTGCTGTCCGGTAAAACTTAAATAACATATAAATCCTTGCGGAATTGTCTT
>NZ_JACD01000056.1:0-898 GCF_000517825.1 Prevotella sp. ICM33 | reverse complement strand
TTATCTTTATTATAACGAGGTTTACGCTTGGTGGAAATAAAGACGCTATCCCTTACGCAGATACGTATATAAAGAATTCAGACACAATAGTAGTAAAAACACCTATAAATGGCCTTGAAATAGATACCGACGACGACGTCTTCACTACCAGCGGATGGTTTATGGGAGTAGCACAATCACGAATGGCAACTTATAATATGTATTCTTTCTATTCTCCTGAACATAAGAAATATTTAGGAGTTGTTACTTTTATAGGCGGTTATAATACTGTTCCAAGAGGTCATGGAGAGAAGCTTTGGTATGAAGACTTAGAAGATCAGAGACTAACTTTTCTTTACTGGATTAAAAGTTTCTCAGCCTACGTAAATCGTCAACAATGGTTGGACCCAACCTACGGTACAAAGGATAATCCTGTTCCTATCTTCTTTAAGCGTGCGTTGTCAGGACATGAAACTTTAGATATGGATGATTTTATTACCATCAAGCCCAGTGTTAACAAAAAGTTTGTTGAACTTTATCTTGCACATGAATTGTCTTCAAAAGAGTTTAACCGTCTTTATGGAGAAGACATGAAGCGCTTGGGGCTAAAAGATTGAACTGGTTGACAAGTGGACTGGTTTACGAGTTGACAAATTGTTTGCAAAGTAAGAAATGTGAATGAAAAGTTGAGAACGCCCCAGATTATTTGTACTTTTGTGATGAGAACAAGGCAGATGTAATGCAAACTATATGGGTATCATCGCAAATTCATAATATCAATGGCAAATAATTTTTCAATAGGAGGAATTAAAATCTTCTCAACAGCAGGAACAGTCTTTGCATCTCTTGTAGGTGCACCACTACTTATCTTTATTATAACGAGGTTTACGCTTGGTGGAAATAAAGACGCTATCCCTTA
>NZ_JACD01000055.1:0-68357 GCF_000517825.1 Prevotella sp. ICM33 | reverse complement strand
GATTTTAGCCCTTAACTTTTATATGTGGAAAAGGTTTACCGGACAGCAATAAATTTTGATATACCCTCAAGGGAAGGGACCGCTTGGTGGTTGCTGGTGGCTCTTTGTGTGGTTGGGGGGAGATATTGCTTCTTCCCCTTTTCTGATTTAACCCAAATCGGTTGTTAGGAAACAATACCATAGTAATAAGAACGATATATATTGTGGTTTAATGACCGATTTGGGTTTAATTCCATTTTTTTTCTTATCAACTTTGCTTTTGTGCCATTTATTTGTTATCTTTGCGCTTAGATTTAAATAAAAAGGAGTTCTAAGACTATATATGGGCAAAATAAAGACAATAGGTATTCTGACCTCTGGCGGTGACGCCCCTGGAATGAACGCAGCAATACGTGCTGTGACCAGAGCCGGCATCTATAATGGTTTTGAAATCAAAGGTGTCTATCGTGGTTATGAGGGATTGATTACGGATGACATTAAGCCTTTTACCACTGAGAATGTTAGCGGTATTATCGGTCAGGGCGGTACGATACTCAAGACGGCACGCTCAAAAGGTTTTAAAACGATGGAAGGACGTCAGCAGGCATACGATAACCTTGTCAAAGAGGGTATTGATGCGCTGGTTGTCATTGGTGGTAATGGCTCGTTGACAGGTGCGATGATGTTTGCGCAGGAGTTTGATTTCTGTTGCATCGGTCTGCCGGGTACGATAGATAATGACCTCTATGGTACGGACAGCACTATCGGTTATGACACGACGATGAACACAATTATGGAGTGTGTCGACCGTATTCGTGATACCGCTCAGAGCCATGAACGCATCTTCTTTGTAGAGGTGATGGGACGTGATGCTGGTTTTCTTGCACAGAACTCGGCTATTGCCAGCGGTGCAGAGGCAGCGATTATTCCAGAAGACTCTACTAACGTCGACCAGTTGGGTCGCTTCATGGAACGTGGTATTCGTAAGTCTAAGAGAAGTTGTATCGTCATTGTCTCTGAGAGCCCTAAGTGTGGAGCGATGTATTATGCTGACCGTGTACGCAAGGAGTTCCCTGACTATGACGTACGTGTGTCAATTCTTGGTCACTTGCAGCGTGGTGGTCGTCCTTCAGCACGCGACCGTATCCTTGCAAGTAGTACGGGTGTTGGTGCTATTGAGGCCATTATGCAGGGACAACGTAATATTATGGTAGGTGTTAGAAACAATGAGGTGGTTTATGTTCCATTGTCTGAGGCAATCCGTTCAGATAAGCCTTTCGACAAGAAACTTATTAAGGTTCTCGACGAGTTGAGTATCTAAGAGGGGATTTTTCCACCTTATTTATATATAGAGGAAATAATAATAAAAAACAACAAAGATATTTATGTCACAGATTAATGGGCGCATCTCCCAGATTATCGGTCCAGTTATCGATGTCTACTTTGATACCAAGGGAGAGAATCCTGAGAAGGTTCTGCCAAAGATTCATGATGCCCTACGCGTAAAACGTGCGAATGGGCAGGATTTGATTATCGAGGTACAGCAGCATATTGGTGAAGACACCGTGCGCTGTGTGGCTATGGATAATACGGATGGTCTGCAGCGTAACCTTGAGGTTGTGCCAACAGGCAGTCCTATCGTTATGCCAGCTGGTGACCAGATTAAGGGTCGTATGATGAACGTTATCGGTCAGCCTATCGACGGTATGGAGGCACTGAGTATGGAAGGTGCTTATCCTATCCACCGCGAGGCGCCAAAGTTTGAAGACCTCTCTACGCATAAGGAGATGCTTCAGACCGGTATTAAGGTCATCGACTTGCTTGAGCCTTATATGAAGGGTGGTAAGATTGGTCTCTTTGGTGGTGCCGGTGTAGGTAAGACGGTGCTTATCATGGAGTTGATTAACAACATCGCTAAGGGTCACAATGGTTACTCGGTATTTGCCGGTGTAGGTGAGCGTACTCGTGAGGGTAACGACTTGATTCGAGATATGTTGGAGTCAGGTGTTATCCGTTATGGTGAGAAGTTCCGCAAGGCAATGGATGAAGGCAAGTGGGACCTTTCGCTTGTTGATCAGGAAGAATTGCAGAAGTCGCAGGCAACACTTGTCTATGGACAGATGAATGAGCCACCAGGGGCACGTGCATCAGTGGCACTCTCTGGTCTGACCGTTGCTGAGGAGTTCCGCGATCACGGAGGTAAGAATGGTGAGGCAGCAGATATCATGTTCTTCATCGATAATATCTTCCGTTTCACGCAGGCTGGTTCTGAGGTATCAGCGTTGTTGGGACGTATGCCATCAGCCGTAGGTTATCAGCCTACTTTGGCAAGTGAGATGGGTACGATGCAGGAGCGTATTACTTCTACAAAGCATGGTTCAATTACTTCAGTACAGGCGGTTTACGTGCCTGCTGACGACTTGACCGACCCTGCTCCAGCTACTACCTTTACCCACTTGGATGCAACAACAGAGTTGAGCCGTAAGATTACCGAGCTTGGTATCTATCCTGCGGTAGACCCATTGGGTAGTACCTCACGTATTCTTGACCCACTGATTGTTGGTAAGGACCACTATGAGTGTGCGCAAAGAGTAAAGCAGTTGCTTCAGCACTATAATGAATTGCAGGATATCATCGCCATCTTGGGTATGGACGAGTTGTCAGACGAGGATAAGTTGGTTGTGAACCGCGCTCGTCGTGTACAGCGTTTCCTCTCTCAGCCATTTACTGTTGCTGAGCAGTTCACTGGTGTTAAGGGTGTTATGGTACCAATCGAGGAAACCATCAAGGGCTTCAACGCTATCTTGAATGGTGAGGTTGACGACCTCCCAGAGCAGGCGTTCTTGAACGTTGGTACGATAGAGGATGTCAAGGAGAAGGCTAAGCGTCTTTTGGAGGCTACTAAGTAATCATCTTCTTGCACAAACTGAATAATAATTGAATTGTCTATGTTGACACTTAGAATAGTTTCTCCCGAAAGGATTGTCTTTACAGGCGAGGTGGATAGTGTGCTGGTTCCTGGTACAGTGGGACCATTTGAGATTCTCAATAATCACGCGCCTATCATCTCTACACTCGTTGAAGGCAAGGTAGCTTACAGCGTAAAAGGTGATACTAAGGAACTTCATATCGTTGGCGGATTCGTTGAGGTGAAGAAGAACTTGGTCAGTCTTTGCGTAGAAATCTAAAAGATATAACCGGCAGACAGCTGAATACGGATGATGGATGTTAACAAAGTGTATAAGAAGTACTATAAGAATAACTTGTGGATTATCGCAGGTCTTTATCTTATTGGCTTACTCGTTGTGCAGCTAACGCAGCAAACGGCTTATATCAATTTGCTGACTATCAGTGCTGTTTACTCACTTATCACCTCTTCTATCTATGGAGGAGCATGGAAAGCGATAGCCAGTCAGTCGCCCACGGTTATGAATAACTTCTATCTTGCGGGCTCTGGTTTTCGTATGCTGTTGGCATTCTTGACTGTTGTCGTTTATGCAATGGTGGTGAAAGAACGCGCAATGGTAATCGGCTTTGTCGTTATCTTTATGATATTCTATCTTGTGCTGTTGGCATTCGATACCGTCTATTTTTACAAAGTGGAAAAGAACAATAAAATTAATAATTAACGAATGAAATATCTCAAGCATCTGATTTGTATGGTGATGATGTTCTTCCTGCTTCTGCCTGGTGCTGCTGCATCAGAGAGTAAAGGGGAGAGTGTTAACCTGCAGGAGATATTGTGGGGACATATCAAGGACTCATACGAGTGGCATGTAACCAATATCGGTGATAAGCCAATCATCATCAACCTGCCAGTCATTGTGAAGACATCAAATGGTTGGTACACGGGTTGTGCTGAGGACTTTGCTGAAGAGCCGTTAGAAGAAGGTCCACATGCGGGCTATCGTCCTTGTAAAAACAACCCAGACCTATTCATTGCAACGAAGGGAAACTACGAACGTCGCATCGTTGAGTTACAGAAGGACGGCACAGAAGTGCGCCCTCTCGACCTCTCTATCACGAAGTCGGTGTGTGTACTCTTCATTGATGCCATCATTCTCTTGCTGTGTATCTTGATTCCAGCACGCTGGTGTCGTCGCCATAAGGTTACCGATAAGGCACCAAAAGGCTTCACGGGTCTGATGCATATGTTTGTGATGTATGTCTATGATGAGGTTATTAAACCGACATTAGGTAAGGACTCAGAGAAGTATGCACCTTATCTTCTGACGTGTTTCTTCTTCATCTTCGTGGCTAATGTCATGGGTATCGTGCCATTCCCACCAGGAGGTGGTAACCTTACGGGTAATATAACCATCACCTTCTTCTTGGCTATTTGTACGTTCTTAGTAACCAACTTCTCAGGAACAAAGCATTATTGGAAAGATATCTTTTGGCCAGACGTACCCGCATGGTTGAAAGTTCCAGTGCCTTTGATGCCTGTGATAGAGATCTTTGGTATCTTTACAAAACCTTTCGCATTGATGGTTCGTCTTTTTGCCAATATGATGGCAGGACATGCTATTGCGTTGGCTTTAACCTGTATCATCTTCATCATGGCAACGATGGGTGTTGTCCTGAGTTCTTCCATGACGATTGTGAGTGTGGGTATGAGTATCTTCATGATGCTTTTGGAGATTTTGGTTAGCTTTATTCAAGCTTTGGTATTCACGATGTTGAGTGCTGTGTTTATCTCTTTGGCACGTGTTCATGAGGCAGAAGGGTAAGAAGGAGTGAAGGAGATAAATACTTTTCACCCCCCTATTAATAGATAAAAAATAAAAAATAATTAATAATTAAAAGAAAGAAACTATGTTGACATCATTGTTATTAGCAGCAGAAACTGCAAAGTTAGGCGCCGCTATCGGTGCAGGTATCGCAGCCGTAGGCGCAGGTCTTGGTATTGGTCGTATCGGTGGTCAGGCTATGGACGCTATGGCTCGCCAGCCAGAGAAGATCGGTGAGCTTCGTTCTGCTATGATTATTGCAGCCGCATTGGTTGAGGGTGTTGCCTTCTTCGCTGCAATTATCGCTCTCCTCTGTGTATTCTAAACTACTCAGAGAATTATTAAACAAATTGGTAAGAAAAGTAATTTAGCAGCTTATGTCATTATTATTGCCAGATAGTGGCTTACTCTTTTGGATGACCCTTGTCTTCTTAGTGGTCTTCTTCATCTTATGGAAGTGGGGATTCCCTTCTATCATCAAGATGGTGAACGAGCGCAAAGAGTACATTGACGAGAGTCTTGCAAAGGCAGAAGAAGCCAACTTGAGGCTTGCCAACATTCAGAAACAAGGTGAGGAGCTGCTTATGGAGGCACGTGAGAAACAGGCGCAAATCCTTAGAGAGGCGTCTGAGACACGTGACACCATAGTCGGACAGGCACAGGAGAAGGCACGCGACGAGAGTGCTCGTATCCTTTCTGAAGCCAAGGCAGAGATTGAAAGTCAGAAGCAGGCTGCCATCCGCGACATCCGTTCGCAGGTTGCAGAGCTTTCTGTGCAGATTGCTGAGAAGATTCTGCATAAGGAACTGTCTGGTTCAGCCGAGCAAACTCAGCTTATCAACAGCTTATTGGATGAAGTTGCTTCTTCTAACGGAACAGAAAGTAAATAATCGCTTATGAATACAGGTGTAATATCGGTTCGCTATGCTCGTGCGCTGTTGAAGGCTGCCTGTGAGCAAGGTATCGAGGACAAGGTGTATGCTATCATGCAAACACTTGCCCAGAATTACCTTCAGGTGCCCGAACTCCGCATGACGATTGAAAGCCCGATGCTTCCGAAGGACAAGAAGCGCAAGCTATTGGAAGTAGCCTGTGGCGACGATTGTCCTGAGCTTGTTGCTAACTTCCTTTCCCTTGTCTTGAAGGGAGATAGAGAGGAGTTGCTACAGCTTATGGCGAATGACTATGTCGCTCTGTATCGTAAGCAGAAGAACATCATTCGCGGAAAGGTCATCACAGCCTCGCCTGTCTCTTCCCAGACGGAAGACAAGATGAAAGCACTGGTACAATCCAGAGCACAGGGAACCGTTGAGTTCAACACTGAGGTTGACCCTTCACTCATAGGTGGCTTTATTCTTGAGTACGATACTTACAGAATGGACGCCAGCGTGAAGAGCCAACTGAATGCTATCCTCACACAATTAAAAAAGTAATTAGATTAATAACATGTCAGATAAAATTAAACCAAGTGAGGTGTCTGAGATTCTTTTGAAAGAACTTCAAGGCATCAACTCTGAGGAGAAGTTTGATGAAGTCGGTAGCGTACTGACCGTCGGCGACGGTGTAGCACGTGTCTATGGTCTTCGCAATGCTGAAGCCAACGAGTTGCTTGAATTTGAGAATGGCACCATGGCTATTGTCATGAACTTGGAGGAAGACAATGTAGGTTGTGTCCTTCTTGGTCCTACTGAAGGTATCAAGGAGGGACAGAGCGTGAAGCGTACACACCGTATTGCCTCTATCCGTGTCAATGACAACTTCTTGGGACGTGTAGTCAATCCGCTTGGAGAGGCTATCGATGGTAAGGGTGAAATCGACTTGACTGACTCTTTCGAGATGCCATTGGACCGTAAGGCGCCAGGTGTTATCTATCGTCAGCCAGTGAAGGAACCACTCCAGACGGGTCTGAAGGCTGTTGACTCAATGATCCCTATCGGTCGTGGTCAGCGTGAGCTTATCATTGGTGACCGCCAGACAGGTAAGACAGCCATTGCCGTTGATGCTATCATCAATCAGAAGAGCTTCTACGAGCAGGGTAATCCTGTATATTGTATTTATGTTGCCATCGGTCAGAAAGCTTCTACCGTTGCTACATTGGTGCAGAACCTCAAGGAGCGTGGTGCATTACCTTATACAATTATCGTAAGTGCTACGGCGGCTGATCCTGCTGCTATGCAGTATTATGCTCCATTTGCCGGTGCTGCCATTGGTGAGTACTTCCGCGATCGTGGCTACTCAGCCCTCGTTATCTACGATGATTTGTCAAAGCAGGCTGTTGCCTATCGTGAGGTATCATTGATTCTCCGTCGTCCTTCAGGTCGTGAGGCTTACCCTGGTGACGTCTTCTATCTTCACTCTCGTCTGCTTGAGCGTGCTGCACGTATCAACAACCAGCAGGAGATTGCAGAGAAGATGAACGACCTCCCAGAGTGTATGAAGGGTCATGTACGTGGTGGTGGTTCACTCACCGCACTGCCTATTATTGAAACGCAGGCAGGTGATGTGTCAGCCTATATTCCTACTAACGTGATTTCCATTACTGACGGTCAGATTTATCTTGAGTCCGACCTCTTCAATCAGGGCTTCCGTCCAGCTATTAACGTAGGTATCTCCGTATCTCGTGTAGGTGGTTCAGCACAGGTTAAGAGTATGAAGAAGGTAGCTGGTACGTTGAAGATTGATATGGCACAGTATCGTGAGTTGGAGGCATTCTCTAAGTTCTCATCAGATATGGACAAGGTCACAGCGATGACCCTCGACCGTGGACGTAAGAACAACCAGTTACTTATCCAGCCACAGTACAGTCCAATGCCAGTGGGTGAGCAGATTGCAATCCTCTACTGCGGTGTACACGGCTTGATGCGCGACGTACCTGTTGATCAGGTTCGCCAGTGTCAGGACCAGTTCCTTGAGACCATGCGCACTACTCATGCCGATGTCATCAGCGATTTGGCTGCTGGTAACCTTGAAGACACTTCTATCAAGGTAATCGAAGAAGTCATGGGCAATATTGCCGGACAATATAAATAAAGACAATACAGAATGGCATCCTTAAAGGAAATCAAGACTCGTATAGCCAGTGTTCAGAGTACTCGTAAGATTACGAGTGCGATGAAGATGGTTGCGTCGAGTAAGTTACACCATGCCCAGAATGCCATCGAGAGTATGCTTCCATACGCGGCTATGCTCGAACACATTCTTAAGGCTTTCCTTGTCTCTACGCCCGATACGGATACTCCGTTCGACGAGCAGAGACCAGTGAAACGTGTTGCCTTACTCGTGTTCTCCTCAAACAGTTCTCTCTGTGGTGGATTCAATGCGAATGTCATCAAGCTGATGCAGCATACGATAGACGAATATCATGCGCAGGGCTTGACCGACAAGGATATCGTCATCTATCCTGTAGGACGAAAGGTGTATGAAGCAGCAAATAAGCGTGGATATACCTGTGTATATCCTTATCCGTTGCTTGCTGATAAACCAAATTTTGAGGAGTGTCGCAATATTGCCATGGAGTTAAGCCAGAAATGGTTGAAGGGCGAGTTTGATAAGGTGGAGATTATCTACCATCATTTCAAGAGTGCAGGAAGCCAGATTCTCCAACGTAAGAATTTCCTTCCAATTGACCTTGAGGAAGAAGTCAATGCCGACTCTACGCGCGATCTTTCATCAAATATCGCAACGAAGGCTGCACAGGAATATCTCAAGAGGAAAGGACAGTCTGGAACACAGAAGTCTAATAATGAGGCTGTTGTTCCTCTGAATGATAACTTCATCATTGAGCCAGACCTGCGCACAGTCTTGACAACATTGGTACCGAAACTGCTGAATAACATGGTTTACACTGCCCTTTTAGACAGTAATGCCTCTGAACATGCAGCGCGAATGGTTGCCATGCAGACCGCAACAGATAATGCTGACGACCTGCTTCGTGGACTCAACTTGCAGTATAACAAGTCGCGTCAGGCAGCCATCACGTCTGAGTTGCTCGATATTGTTGGCGGTACGGTAAATAACTAACTTCCTGTTTCCCTCGCGGGAGGCAGTGAAAAGAATCTAATAGACAGGGATAAGCTCTTTGCTTGTCCCTGTTTTTTTTGATTAATTGGGCTAATTGGGCTTATTAGCCCAATTAGCCTAATAATTAATTAGCCTCATAAGCCCAATAGTTATACTATCCACAGTAATCACGCCCCTCCCTATGGGGGAGGGGATGGGGGAGGGGCTGCTTCCCTTTTGTCCTAACTTTTCAATCTCTCCCTTCCCAATTGATGCTTAATTGGCTTCTAAACGACGCCCAATAGGCTTGCAAAAGGTGCTCTTTAAGGCTTCAATAGACGCCCTTTTAGAGGCTTAAAGAGCGCCTATTGAAATGCTACTTTGTAATAACCTGATAAACAGATTGCTGTAAAGATGCTGAAAGGATGATTTTTCCTTTCTTTTAAAGTGAAATAGTCTGTTGGTTTTGTAATGTTTTTTCGAAATCTATTGCGTGTTTTAAGATAAGTTGTTGAGTCTTTTTAATAATGGAATTTACGCAGAACTATCTATGACCTTTCTTCTATGATTTACTATGCGAAGTCAATATCGCGTTTAGCTAATGCGTGTTTACTCTATATTGTTATCTCCAAAGTGATAATTTGGCAAGCATGATTTAGGTAGTAACCTTGTAAGAAGTTTTATACGCTTGTGGTATAAGGGAAAGTAATCTTGTTTTTGTTTGCATTTTTAGGTAAAATTTCTTACTTTTGTGTTATACATTAAATTTAAAGGTTATGGGCATTATTGCATCACTTATTATTGGAGCCATTGCAGGATGGTTAGGTGGACTTATCTATAAAGGTAGCGGTTTAGGACTTTTTGGGAATATCATTGTTGGTATTCTTGGAGGTGGCGTAGGATCTTGGCTTTTAGGAAGTGTGCTTCATATTTCACTTGGTGACGGGTGGATTGGTTCTATCATCACAGGTGCCATAGGTGCTGTTGTGATTTTATTCTTATTAAATATTGTGTTTGGAAAGAAAAAATAAGGACACTAAAGTGGGTGTTTTAACCCAAACAAGTCATTAGAACCTAAATATATATTGTTTTATCATTGAGTAGATGTTTGGCTTTGTAGCGCAGACGTAGCATCAGACTATGAAAAGTTATACAGACAGACAAGAAACTGATAAGAAAATAAAAAATGGTAGGAAATACTACCATAGTTAAAAATATACATATTGTGGTCTAATGGAAGAAATGGGTTTAATATCAACTTTTTATTCCTAAATCTCTCTATCTAATAAATGTAAAGCCCCGAAATGTCATACATTTCGGGGCTTTACTCTTATGTTTTTTCTCTACTATCTCTTTCCGTTAGCAGTCCATATTTTCCCATCTTTAGTGTATAGAATATTCAATGATGAAGCATTGATTCTAATTATTTTTACGCCTTCTTTCAAGTCGATATTTACTAAAGTGTGGTCACCTTCCTTTTTAAAGGTTACGCCTTTAAGGTCAGGGATTCCATCTGAAAATCTAAAATAGTAACTACCAGCTGCTTTAATGACGGTTATAGAACCATTATCGGCACTTTTCTTTATTTTATCACCTGAATAAGTGATTCTTCCTTTGTATGTTCCTACAAAGATGTCATTGTCTGCAGGGTCATCTGTCTTGCTACAAGAGATTGAAGTAAGAGCTACTATGAATAAACAAATCAAAGTAGCTAAACTGAAGATTCTTTTCATAAATAATTTGATTTTAAGGGTTACTAATCAGCTAAGTTATTTCTTAACTTTTTCTTTCAATGATGCTAATTTCTTTTCTAATAGCTTAACAAGGTCTTCAGGTTTACTGTCTGAATCTGATAAAAGATTGTCAACCTTTTCTTCTAAAGTGCCTTTTAACTCCATTGATTTATCACGCATTTTTCTTGTAAGACTATCAAGCTGATCTTTTAAGTCATTAACTTTATCGCCTATAGAATTCTTTTTACATAAGGTTTTATCTTTGTCAAGTACAAAAAGTACACCTATACCTGCAACTGTTCCAGCTGCTACTCCTAATAAAATGCTTCCAATTTTTGACATAGTTTTTCTGTTTTAATTATGTTATAAAATACAGGGCTTATGTAGTAAAAGTATGCTTGTTTTGGTAACCTTTGTCACATAAGCTAACTAAACTCTGATATAAAGATACGAAAAAATATTGATAATAGCAAATCTTATGCGAGGATTGCAGTTGAATAATACAAAAAATAACATTCAAACTGTTTATCTTATGATAATGTTTTGTATATTAACAAAAAATTACTATCAGGTTATCAGAGCCTTTAAAAAGCATTGTTTGCTTGGTAGCTATACAATTTTACAGAAAAAGTCAAGTCTATATAACTATCTTCTACGCTTAATTTTAGTGTTTTTGTTTATGTATAAAAAAGTGCCAAGCCCCGTGGAGGCTTGGCACTTCTTTATGTCGTATGATACTACTACTATGGTATGACGATAAGTTCAAGGCTGTCAGATTTGACTTTCACTTTGAGCCAGTCATATAGCTGCTTTCTATTGTCTTTGGCAAGTGTCTTGTTTGTTTTGACTATAGCCACGATATGACTTTTAATTGAAGCAGAATCAACGAAAGACTCAGATGCTTTTGACAGTATAATACTCTTTGCTGAGGGGCATACGACTTTAAGTTCTTCTCGCATGTCGTTAGCAAGTACTGGATAACGTGTATAAGAAGTTAGTTCCTTCTTTAGCACATCGTTGTTATATGCAAGTTCTTGCCATTCAGCCGTATTTTTTTCTCCTACCATCAACTGACCTTTATTCTTGTGCTGTAGGAGTAATAAGCTGTCAGAGTTAGATCCTTGTATCACCTTTAGTGCGTAGCCATCAAGCTGATAATTAGTCATCGCTTTTTGTGCTTTAGCTATCGAATCAGTTGATATCGGATTGCCCACCGCTACCACATGGAGGGTCTTGGTTTTTAGGTCGTATTGGTGTGAGAGAATGTTTGTTCCGCTATAATTAAGTTCCTTTGTAACGAAATTCTCTATGTTATTTTCAAATACACTTTGCTTAATGATGTTCCATGTCATGTAGCTTGCAGGGATAATTGTGATAATGAGAATGCTAACGATGTAAAGATTTACTCGTCTCATTTTTTCACGATTGATAAACTGCTTTCTATGAAAATGCAGAAAGCGTACACCAAGACAGGTTGTAAAAGCAATGAAAACAGTATTGATGAAATAAAGGTAAAATGCCCCAAAGAAGTAGGATGTGTTTTGTACGGCCAGTCCATAACCTGCTGTACAAAGTGGTGGCATTAAGGCTGTGGCAATGGCAACACCTGGCACCACGTTGTTTCTTCTTTTTGTTGACATAGCTAAGAATCCAGCAGCACCACCAAAAAGAGCTATCAATACGTCATAAAGGGTAGGCGATGTGCGTGCTAAAAGTTCGGATTGAGCATCCGTAATCGGTGAAAGTGTAAAGTAGATTGTTGCAGTAACAACGCTAATGAATGTACTTACCAAATAGTTTTTTATGGACTGTTTGAACAAGTCCAAGTCAGCAATTCCAAGAGCTAATCCCATACCGATGATTGGTCCCATCAGTGGAGAGATGAGCATAGCACCAATAATTACTGCTGTTGAATTGACATTTAAGCCTAAGGATGCAATAAATACGGCAAAGATAAGTATCCAGAGATTAGAACCTTGAAAGTTGATACCATTAGTTATTTGTTTGATAACATATTTTTCGCCGTCTTTGTCAGGTAAGACATTGAAATAACTCTTAATTATCTGCCATAAAGTTTGATTGTTATTTTCCTGCATTTCGTTTTTTTTGCAAAGATACTAAATTTAATGGAAAGTTTCAAGCAGTTTCTTGATTAACTATTAGGGAGTGGGCTGGTGTTTGTGAGCGTACATTCTTTTCGTTTCACATAAGAACAAGATTGGTAAAGATAAGGCTCCGTTGTAGTGTACAGCCGATATGCAATTACGATAGTCCTATATATGAATAGGTGTTCTGATCAACAAAGAGCTAAGAGAATAAAAAAAAGAGTACCAAGAAATTTGATACTCTTTTTATTTATGTTAGATTTTAGTGTGCAAATTACTTGCCACCCTCCATCTTCTTCTTCAAGTCAGCGAGAACACCGAGGTCACCGAGAGATGTACCAGCAGCAACGTTGTTGATAGCAGCTGCGTCATTCTTTGGCTTGTTCTGAGCTGCTGGACGCTGGCGACGTGGCTCTTCCTTAACCTCCTCGAATGTACGAGAGTGAGAAAGGATGATACGCTTAGTGTCCTTAACGAACTCGATTACCATGAATGGGAGAACCTCACCAAGCTGTGCCTGTGTGCCGTCCTGCTTAACAAGGTGCTTTGGAGTAGCGAAGCCCTCACCACCCTCGTTGAGAGTGATAACAGCACCCTTGTCCATAGACTCGGTAATCTTACCCTCGTGGATTGAACCTGGAGTGTAGATTGCCTCGTACTCATCCCAAGGATTAGACTCGAGCTGCTTGTGACCAAGGCTCAAGCGACGATTCTCCTTATCGATTTCGAGAACAACAACCTCAATCTCAGAACCCTGTGAAGTGAACTCAGATGGGTGCTTAACCTTCTTAGTCCAAGAGAGGTCGCTGATGTGGATAAGACCGTCAACACCTTCCTCAAGCTCTACGAAGATACCGAAGTTAGTGAAGTTGCGAACCTTTGCAGTGTGCTTAGAGCCTACTGGATACTTAACCTCGATAGCCTCCCATGGGTCTTCCTTGAGCTGCTTGATACCGAGAGACATCTTACGCTCGTCGCGGTCGAGTGTGAGGATAACTGCCTCAACCTCGTCACCAACCTTCATGAACTCCTGTGCAGAACGCAAGTGCTGGCTCCAGCTCATCTCTGAAACGTGGATCAAGCCCTCTACGCCTGGCTGAATCTCTACGAATGCACCGTAGTCAGCCATAACAACTACCTTACCCTTAACGTGGTCGCCAACCTTGAGGTTAGGATCCAAAGAATCCCAAGGGTGCTGAGTGAGCTGCTTGAGACCGAGAGCGATACGCTTCTTCTCCTCATCGAAGTCGAGGATAACAACGTTAATCTTCTGGTCGAGAGCAACAACCTCATGTGGATCGCTTACGCGGCCCCAAGAGAGGTCAGTGATATGTACGAGTCCGTCAACACCACCGAGGTCAACGAATACACCGTAAGATGTGATGTTTTTAACAGTACCCTCGAGGATCTGACCCTTCTCAAGGTGAGAGATAATCTCCTTACGCTGTGCCTCGAGCTCAGCCTCGATGAGTGCCTTGTGTGAAACGACTACGTTACGGAACTCCTGGTTGATCTTAACAACCTTGAACTCCATTGTCTTACCAACGAATACGTCGTAGTCGCGTATAGGGTGAACGTCAATCTGGCTGCCTGGAAGGAATGCCTCGATACCGAATACGTCAACAATCATACCACCCTTAGTGCGGCTCTTGATGTAACCCTGGATAACCTCGTCGTTCTCCAGTGCCTTGTTGATATTCTCCCAACTCTTCTGGAGGCGAGCCTTCTTGTGAGAAAGAACGAGCTGACCGCGCTTGTCCTCCTGGTTCTCAACATAAACCTCTACCTTGTCACCAGCCTTGAGCTCTGGGTTGTAACGGAATTCAGAAGCAGGGATGATACCATCGCTCTTGTAGCCGATGTTAACAACTACTTCCTTCTTGTCAACTGAAATAACAGTACCTTCAACTACCTGGTGCTCCTGGATCTTGTTAAGAGTTTCGTCATAAGCCTTAGTAAGATCGCTCTTACTTGCCTCAGCGTGTGCGCCGTTCTCGAACTCATCCCAGTTGAAGTCAGCTAAAGGCTGTACATTCTGGACGTCTTTGAAATTTGTCATAAAGTGTTTAAAAAATAATTTAATTAATAAAGTTCGACTTTATATTATCTGTAATATGGGCGTAGTTCGCCCAAATCGGGTGCAAAGTTACGAATAATATTCTGTATATTAGTGCTTTTGCTTCTGTTTTTTTGTTTTTTTCTTTCTACTTCCGAAAATATCACTCAATCTGTTGAAGTCTTTCTTCAGAATCAAACCTATACCCTGAGTTGTCAGAGAGTTACGTGTGAAGTAACGGTCGTTGGTTTGGTTATAGACACGGAAGGCTACGTTACCGCTTGGGAAGAGGAGGTAACGGATGTCGAAGTCGCCTATGAAAGACGATTTATCCTTGGCTACATTGTCTCGATAACCAAACTGTCCGTTGAAGAGCAGACGGTTGTTAAGCATGCTTCCTGAGAGTAGTCCTTCGTATTCTGCATTGTCGAAACCTTCATTACCTGTCGCAATATTGGCACCGAAGTTCCAGTTGTTATCCTTTACAACATTGGACAATACGGTGTTGATTTGTTGTGAAATTGTACCAGAGAGTAGACTCTGCATAGCAAGAGATGCACGACTTGGCGATTCACTGTCTCGTGCTGGATTGTTATTCTTACTCTGTGGATAGAAGCGTCCGACAGCTAAAAGATAGAGTACTTGCTGGTTAAGCTCTTGCTCAGAGTTGAGAATAGAGCGTATCATCTGTTGTGCATCAGGCGAGAGCGTTGGGAGGTCGAGACCGAAAGAGACAGTCGGTGCGCCTGGCGTTCCTTCGATGTTCAGCAAGCAGTTAACCTTTGTGTTATTGGATGTGAAGGACTTACCCATTCCAAGGTCGCCCAAAGGAACAGAATTGATGATATAGTTAGCTTTTAGATTCAACGCAGCATTGAACGGATCGCCACCGAAGGCAATCGTTGAACCCGGCTGGAAGATAAATTGCTTCTTGATAATATTCTGAATCGTGAGGTTATACTGTCCGTAGTCTACGTTATAGTTTCCAAAGAGTTGGAAGGCTCCCTTATTATAATAGGACGCACGAATCATACCCGAACCATTCAGACGGATGTTGTCGCCAGTGGCATCATCAAGTAAGACGCCAAGCGTAAGATTCGGATTTGAATGTACGAGGAAGTTGATGTGTAGGTCGCTCGGTATGTCTCTGAATTTGACGATATCCGATGCCTTCTTAGGAGCTGGTTTTGCCGCAAAACTGAGTGTGTCTGCAGCCTCAGGGATTAGAACTCCAGTGCTATCCTTTGGTACGTTAATCCAACGAATGAAGTTACTTGTACTTGCATCATTGGTTGAAGAGGCATCATAAGTTATATAGGTGTTCTTTTCCGGTTCCATATCAATGTTCATTGTTGTTGAACCCGGTTCACCTTTTATATTACATTTGCCAGTTCCATATACCACACCCCAGAACGAGTCTTTCCCTTGTTTCTTAGGGAAGTTATAAGCTAAGAGGTTTCGTGCGAGGATATTGATGTCGAAAGTGAGGTGGCTAAGATTCTTGTGATGTAATCCACCTGTAACGATACCGATATGTCCTTGTGGGTCAGTAATAGTGTCGTTTCCAAAGATAATTTCGTTTGGAATGATGCGAACACGTGCGTCACGCATCTTATAGGTAACACCTGTTGGCTTTACATATACGCTTCCATGCACTTGCATGTCACCTTCAAGATTGATGGCACTAAGGGGTCCGACGACTTTACACCAGCCGTTTCCTTGCACTTGAATCTTGTCCATGAAAGAGCCACAGAAGCTCTTTAGGAAGTAGAGATGTGTGTTATTGGCAAAGATAGGAAGGTTGATATAGCTTTTCTTAATGTCTACATAGCCTTGGATGTCTGTTCGTGTGCCATCACCAGGGTCAGCATAGGCGTCGATATTAATCTTACCTTCTTTGTCATTATAGTTTGCCTCCGCAAAGAGCGTACCCATATCTCCATCTTCAAATTTGAAGTCTTGCACCTCAAGTTTCGCTTGCATCTGTGGGTGATGGAAGAACGATTTGATAGAAGCTGTACCAGAAGCCGTACCAGCAAACTTAACGCTGTGGAAGTCAACAAGGTTAAGAATATATGGAACGTTGACATCCTTGAATCTTACAAGTATAGAATCGCTTTGATTTCCAGACGTCTGACCATTAGCAATGATATGCTGGTCGTGGTTGGAAAGCTCAAAGTGGTCGATGGTCAGATTGTTCCGATGATAAGAGATATCGGAAGGTTGCACTTGTAACGCAATGGAATCAAAGTTGATTTCTGATGGGTTGAGGTGCAAGCGAGTCTCTAAGTCGCCATGACGACGAGAGAAAGAGGCAATGCTGTTGACATTTCCGTATATAGGAGAAAGTCCCGGTATGCGGAAAGAAATGTTGGAAGTAACGGTATTGTTTGCAATCAATCCCTGTGCGTTGATAAGGACATGTGGTCCGGCTTCTCCCTTTCGTTCACCAGAAATAGTAGTCTGCAAGCCTTGTGGCTCACTCTTAATGTTCAAGATAAGATTCTTAATCTGCTGTCCTGAGTAGGTTACGTCGGGCGCATTGACGTGTAAGTCAATTTCGTTCTGGCGTTCTCTTACAAGTCCTGCAAGCCTTATAGCATGTGAAGAAACAATATTAGTATTCAGCAGACTATTGATAAACTTCGTACCATTTAGGCGCAAAGTGAAGGCGTAGTTTGCCTTGCCAATTCCCATGTTAAAGCGTGGAGTTGGTGAGAAAAGACTTGGGATATAATGTCCTAAGATACGTCTTATGCTTTGTGGCAATTGATTATAATCATACTGTCCAGCAAGATGTAGCTCACCAAAGTCAGTCTCTGCGTCAAGCGACTTACCTAAGAGTCCGTTGTTAGTCTTGATACTTACCTGGTTAAGGATAATGTTCTGACCTTCCCCAAGCATAGCAAAGTTGCTGACATCGAGGTTTCCTATGATATCATTCAAGCTCGCACCCTGTCCTTTAATCTTAGAAGTAAAGGAGATTGTTCTGTTACCCAACGCCTCTGTTAGCTGAAGTCTGTGTAAGTTGACGGCATCAGCAATGATTGAGATATCGGTAGACAGTTTTCCTTTGTGTTGCATGAAAGCCATTATGTTGGCAGCTTTTCCGTCGATATTCAGCTTTCCATTAGGGTCGTTTATCGCTGCCTTACCTGTGAAAATATCGTTTTTATAGATTCCGTCAAGGTGAATATTCTTATAGGTATAGCCCTTATAATAGAAGGAGTAAACGTCACCCTTTGCGGCAATATAGGATAGGTCGGTGTTGCCTTCCACCTTGATATTCGTGCTTAACCTACCAAAGTCGTTGTTGTCAAGTACTTTCGCAAGATTCAATTCGGTAGTACTAACCGTTCCTTGGATGTTCTTTCCGTGAATATTAGTAGCCAACTGAACGTTACCAGCATCTGTGTTTAGCAGTCCCTTTGCTGTATATTTCCCCATGTTATGGGCGAAAGTACCACGATAGTAGATACTACCAATGTTACTCAATGGTTTAGGGAGGGGCTTATGTGTAACCTTGGTGATGGATTGAAGGGTGTTTTTGCTAACCTTCAGTGGGCTGAAAGTGAAGTCCCAAATAGGACTCTTTTGGATGTTTTTTACCCATCCTTTCGCCTTAATTTGAGTCGAAAGAGTCTGGTCAGAGACGTTAAGATGTTTTACCAATACAGATTGACTTGTACCTTCTGCATCAACTGTAGCTGTATAACTGGTCGTCAATGGCTTTAAATCGGGTAGGATAGGGGCAAAGTCGGAAGGCTTTATTGCAGCTTTGAAGTCCTTGATGGTGTAGCGTAAAGTGTTGAGATCCAACTTCTTGTTATTGAATGTGTAGGTTGTAAGTAACTCCTTTAGCGCAATCTTACTGTTAGTTCCATCGAAGATAAAGTCACGTAATGCGGCTTGCTGTTGATTAGCTTTTAATTCAAAAGCCAACTGCTTCACCTCTAAGCCTGATGCTTCTTTGAAAGCCAATGTCCTAAGATCAGCCCACACACTCGTGTCATCCAACTTGTTAAGAATGAGGTAAGACGAGATATCATTTACGTTTATATGGTTCAGATTCAGTCTGTTAGGCGTGGTAGGTGCATCTAAACAATCGTATTTAATGTTGCCATGTCGAATCACAAGACTATTAATGGACAAGTGTAAAGGAGTGTGACTTGTCGTGTCCTTAGAGGCCAATGAATCCAACACAAATTGGAAGTTAGGTTTGGCATCCTTACTCGTTTTGTATAGTTCTGCCCGTAAACCAAAAAGTTGTGCAGAGGAAATATTAATCTCACCTGTACGTAAGAGATGCCAGATATCGACCCTTGCTCCTACTCGTGATGCCGATAACATCTTCTTGTGACTTTGGTCATAGATGAGAATATCGTCTAATACGAAGCGATTGATAAAGCCTAAATCAATACGTCCTACGTGCACTTCTGTACCCAATTTATTGCCCGCTACGTCGCTTACTTTTTGGGCAAGAAAACCCTGTACTGCTGGTATGTGCAGCAGTACGATTGTGGTTATGTAAAGACCCGCTATGGTCCATATAACCCATCGTATAATTGTTCTAAGTTTCTTCAATGCGTCTACAAAACTACAAAAAAACCATTTTATACTGAAATTATTATATCTAAATGTGCCAAATCTGCTTAAAATTTGCTACATTTGCAGAAAATAAGCTACGCTCGGCAAGCAAAGGATTGTTTACCTTATGTTTTGTGAAGCTTATTCAGGGTTGAAAATATTAAGATGAAATAATATAAAAATCGCTTTATCATTGTTATGGCAAATGTAATTAAGTTACGAAAGGGCTTAGACATTAACCTTACAGGACGCGCGCAGGAACAGATGTTACCTGTGAAATCATCTACGGAATACGCTTTGGTTCCAGATGACTTCCCAGGATTGACACCTAAGGTAACCGTTCGTGAAGGTGATCATGTCCGAGCTGGTGACCCATTGTTTGTTGACAAAGGGTGCACTGAAGTTAGCTTCGCTTCTCCTGTGAGCGGTACCGTCACAGCTGTTGAGCGCGGAGAAAGACGTAAGGTGTTGCGTGTGAAGATTGCTGCCGATGCGCAGCAGGAATATGCTGACTTCGGCGTGAAGGACGTGGCGGGCTTATCCGCTGATGATGTCAAGGCTTCATTGCTGCAGGCGGGATTGTTTGGTTATATCAACCAGCTGCCTTATGCTGTTGCTACACGTCCAGACACAGAACCAAAGGCAATTTTCGTGTCTGCACTTCGTGATAAACCTTTGCAGGGTGACTTCGAGTTTGAGTTGAATGGTCAGGAGAAAGACTTTCAGACTGGTTTGACAGCTCTCGCTAAGATCGCAAAGGTTTATTTGGGTATTGGTGCTAAGCAGTCGGCTTCAGCGTTGACTGGTGCAAAGGATGCGGAAGTAACTATTTTCGATGGTCCTTGTCCAGCAGGTAATGTTGGTGTACAGGTAAATCATATCGACCCAGTCAATAAGGGCGAAGTGGTATGGACTGTTGACCCAACAGCTGTTATCTTCTTTGGTCGCTTGTTTAACACCGGTAAGGTAAACCTCACTCGTCGTGTAGCCATTGCAGGTAGTATGGTAAAGCAGACTGGTTATGTTGATGCCCTCGTTGGTACTCCATTGAAGCAGATTCTTGCAGACAACATCGCTGACGGTTGCAACGTTCGCATCCTCAATGGTAATCCTCTCACTGGTGTCATCGCTAATGAAGAATCAGTGCTTGGTGCACATACTTCAGAGGTAACATTGATTCCAGAGGGTGATGATGTGCACGAAATCTTCGGTTGGATGCTCCCTCGTTTCAAAGACTTCTCCACTTCTCGCAGCTACTTCACTTGGTTGCAGGGCAAGAAGGCGTACAATCTCGATGCACGTATCAAGGGTGGAGAGCGTCACATGATTATGAGTGGCGAGTACGACAGAGTGTTACCAATGGATATCTACAGTGAGTACCTCATCAAGTCAATTATCTCTGGCAATATTGACAGCCAAGAGCAGTTGGGTATTTATGAGGTAAGTCCAGAAGACTTTGCACTCGCTGAGTTTGTTGATAGTTCTAAGTTACCTTTGCAGAAGATTGTGCGTGAGGGCTTGGATATCCTTAGAAAAGAGAATGCATAGGGGTCTTATGAGCCCACAATAACTTTAACTATAGTTTCAGAATAAGTTTCTTAGGGTTTTATCATGCTATGGTAATGATTCAAGAAACAGAAACTTTAGACTTTAAGAACCCTATAATAAAAGTATTATGAGTTTAAGAAATTATCTCGATAAGATACGCCCAAACTTTGAGGAGGGCGGAAAGCTTCACGCTTTCAAGAGTGTCTACGATGGTTTCGAGACGTTCCTTTATGTTCCTAACGAGACATCAAAGAGCGGTACTTCTATCCATGACGCTATTGACTCGAAGCGAATTATGAGTTTGGTGGTACTTTCATTGGTACCAGCGATGCTCTTCGGTATGTACAATATCGGCTATCAGAACGCTTTAGCAGCTGGTAAGTTGGCTGATGCTACCTGCTGGGGAATGTTCCTATATGGTATGCTTGCTCTGTTGCCAAAGATTCTTGTTTCTTACATTGTCGGCTTAGGTATTGAGTTTGCTTGGGCACAGTGGAAGGGTGAGGAGATTCAGGAAGGTTATCTTGTATCAGGTATTCTGATTCCATTGATTATTCCTGTGACCACACCACTTTGGATTCTTGTGCTTGCAGTAGCCTTTGCTGTTATCTTCACGAAGGAAATCTTCGGTGGAACAGGTATGAATATCTTTAACGTTGCCTTGGCTGCACGTGCCTTCCTCTTCTTCTCTTATCCAAGTAAGATGACGGGTGATAGCATCTGGGTAGCAAAGGATTCTATCTTAGGTCTCGGCTATACCTTGCCTGATGGTTTCACTATGGCAACCCCATTGGGTGAGATTGCACAGGGAACAAGTGTGAACGCATCTGTATGTGATATGGTATTAGGTCTTATCCCAGGTTCTGTGGGTGAGACATCTGTTATCGCTATCGCTATCGGTGCTGTAATCCTTCTTTGGACAAACATCGCCAGCTGGAAGACAATGTTGAGCGTATTCCTCGGTGGTACTGTGATGGGACTTATCTTCCATTCAACTGGTGCAACACCAATTCAGTGGTATGAACACCTTGTTTTAGGTGGTTTCTGCTTCGGTGCAGTATTCATGGCAACCGACCCAGTAACCTCAGCACGTACAGAGACAGGTAAGTGGGTATATGGTTTCTTCATTGGTGCGATGGCTATCATCATCCGTGTATTGAACCCAGGTTATCCAGAGGGTATGATGCTTGCTATCCTCTTTGGCAATATGTTCGCCCCACTCATCGACTACTGTGTAGTTCAGTCAAACATCAGCAAGCGCGCAAAGCGTGCTAAATAAGGAGGACGAAGAAATGAAAACAAATAGTAATTCTTATACAATTATCTATTCTGCCATCCTCGTGCTGATTGTAGCCTTTTTGCTTGCTTTCGTGTTCCAAGCATTGAAGCCAATGCAGGATGCTAATGTACAGCTTGATCAGCAGAAGCAGATTCTCTTTGCACTCAATCAGAATCGTGATATGAGCAATGAGGAGGCTGTTAAGCTTTGGAAGCAGATTATCATAGCAGATGATATCATCAATGCAGATGGTAAGGTCGTTGAGGCTGGAAAGCAGGGTGGCGTTGATGCCGGCTTTAAGTTGAATAGTAAGGATGCCAAGGAAGGCAAACTCGCTTTGTTCCGTTGCAAGGTAAACGGCGAGGATAAGTATGTTATCCCTGTTTATGGTAACGGTCTTTGGGGACCTATCAATGGTTTCATCGCTATCAATGGTGATAAGAGAACCGTCTTTGGTGCTTACTTTAACCACGAGAGTGAGACTGCTGGTCTCGGTGCTGAAATCAAAGACAACAAGGCATGGCAGGATTTGTTCAAGGGTAAGCATCTCTTTAGTGGAAACGATACTCAGAAGATAGCACTTGCTGTTGAAAAGAAGATCAAAGACCCATCTACGCAGGTAGATGCCGTAACAGGTGCAACACTTACCAGTAATGGTGTAACAGAGATGTTCCATGCAGACAAGGGTGGACTTCAGCCTTACGTTAAATTCCTGAACAGCAAATAATATTCTAATCTTTAGAACAATAAGAATATGGATTTATTCTCAAAACAAAATAGAGAGGTGTTCAGCAATCCGCTGAATCTGGACAACCCAATTATGGTCCAGGTGCTCGGTATCTGTTCTGCCCTTGCCGTAACTTCACAGCTGAAGCCGGCGATTGTTATGGGACTTGCCGTTACCATTATCACGGCATTCTCTAATGTTATTATTTCACTTATCCGTAACACAATCCCTAACCGTATTCGTATTATCGTACAGTTGGTGGTTGTTGCTGCTCTGGTAACAGTTGTTAGTCAGATTCTCAAGGCTGTAGCTTACGACGTGAGTGTAGAGCTTTCTGTTTACGTAGGACTTATCATTACCAACTGTATCCTTATGGGACGTCTTGAGGCTTTTGCTATGACAAACAAGCCTTGGCCAAGTTTCCTTGATGGTGTTGGCAACGGTTTGGGTTACGCTATGATACTTGTTGTTGTAGGTGCTGTTCGTGAGTTCTTTGGTCGTGGCTCATTGCTCGGTTTCAAGATTCTCCCACAAAGCCTCTATGATGCAGGTTATATGGACAACGGAATGATGTCAATGCCAGCAATGGCACTCATCCTTCTCGGTTGTGTTATTTGGGTTCATCGTGCATATTTCTATAAAGAAGACAAGAAGTAATTATGGAACATCTTATTAGTTTATTCTTCCGGTCCATCTTTGTGGACAATATGATATTTGCGTTCTTCCTCGGTATGTGTTCATACCTTGCGGTGTCTAAGAGCGTAAAGACTTCATTGGGTCTTGGAGTGGCCGTAACATTCGTATTGCTTGTTACCACACCAATCAACTATCTTTTGCTGACTAAGGTCCTCGGTCCAGACTGTCTTGCAGAGGGTGTTGACCTTACTTATCTTAGTTTCATTCTCTTTATCGCTGTCATTGCTGGTATCGTACAGATTGTGGAGATGGCTGTTGAGAAGTTCTCACCTTCACTTTATGGTGCGTTGGGTATCTTCCTTCCGCTGATTGCCGTTAACTGTGCTATCATGGGTGCTTCACTCTTTATGCAGCAGCGTATCGGTCTTGACCCAGCAAGCACACAGTATATTGGTACTGTATGGGACGCACTTGTCTATGGTACAGGTTCTGGTCTTGGCTGGACATTGGCTATCGTGGCAATGGGTGCTATTCGTGAGAAGATGGAATATTCTGATGTACCAAAGCCTTTGCAGGGTCTTGGCATCACATTTATTACAGTAGGACTGATGGCAATGGCAATGATGTGCTTCTCAGGTCTTAAAATCTAAGTAAACAATGGGACAATTCATAACAATAAGTATTGTGGTATTCCTTATCACCATCCTTGTGTTGGTGATTCTCCTGCTTGTGTCTAAGAAGTATCTCAGTCCAAGCGGAAAGGTAAAGATAACAATTAACGGTGATAAGGATATGACCGTTGATCAGGGTAGCTCAGTTCTGTCTACGCTGAATGAGAACGGTGTGTTCCTCCCTTCTGCTTGTGGTGGTAAGGGTAGCTGTGGCCAGTGTAAGTTGCAGGTAGTAGAAGGTGGCGGTGAGATTCTCGATTCAGAGCGTCCTCACTTTAGCCGTAAGGAAATTAAAGATCATTGGCGTCTCGGATGTCAATGTAAGGTGAAGGGTGATATGTCACTCAAGGTTCCTGAGTCTGTCATGGGCGTTAAGGAGTGGGAGTGTACTGTTATCTCTAACAAGAACGTGTCAAGCTTTATCAAGGAGTTCAAGGTTGCCTTGCCTCCAGGCGAACACATGGACTTCATCCCTGGCTCTTATGCACAGATTTCTATCCCTGCCTACGACTGTATCGACTATGATAAGGACTTCGATAAGAACGATATCGGTGAGGAATACCTCGGTCCTTGGAAGCAGTTTAACCTCCTTTCTCTGAAGGGAAAGAATCCAGAGCCAACTGTTCGTGCTTACTCTATGGCGAACTATCCAGCTGAGGGTGATATCATCACATTAACTGTTCGTATTGCAACACCTCCATTCCTGCCACGTCCGCAGGTTGGTTTCCAGAACGTACCAACTGGTATCGGTTCTACTTACATCTTCTCTCTTAAGGAGGGTGATAAGGTGATGATGAGCGGTCCTTATGGCGACTTCCATCCAAACTTCACTTCTGGTAAGGAGATGATTTGGATTGGTGGTGGTGCTGGTATGGCTCCTTTGCGTGCGCAGATTATGCACATGACAAAGACCCTCCACACTCGCGATCGTGAGATGCACTTCTTCTATGGTGCGCGTTCACTCAGTGAGGCATTCTTCCTTGAGGACTTCTGGGAGCTTGAGAAGGAATATCCTAACTTCCATTTCCACCTCTCTCTCGACCGTCCAGACCCTAAGGCTGATGAGGCTGGTGTGAAGTATTACACTGGTTTTGCAGTAAACTGCATCCGTGATGAGTATCTAAAGGATCACGAGGCACCAGAGGATTGTGAGTATTATCTCTGTGGACCTCCAATGCTTATCAAGACAGTTACAGATTATCTTGACAGCATCGGTGTTGATCAGGATGCAATCATGTACGATAACTTTGGATAATTCAATATCCTATTCATATAAAGCGAGGAACCTTATTGGGCTCCTCGCTTTTTTATAGGTAGAAAAGTAAATAGTTATTTGGAAGGGTAAAAGGGTACAAGGGTGTAAAAATGATTATTAGAATATGACATTTCGAAACGAATCAATGATATCAAAATGTACCCAAGCATATAAGGTATAGAACAACTTTCCCAATGCAATGAAGATATAGAACTGATGAGTAAATGTCGATTTTGGCTCGTTAATGGTCTATGTAGGCAAATCTATATAAAATAGTGAAGTCTGTTAATTGTTATTGATGATGCATATAGCAGACTTTGACTATATTATGGTTGTCTCCAAAGTGGTTCGTTTTCCCATTCTTGTGGGAAGCCAAGTGCATTCAAATCTATCTCAGGATAATTCGCAAAAAGCGTCTTTATCTTTTGGAACAAATCATTGTTTGGAGAGATGATATTCAAGAAATACTTGATGATACATATATTATAGTATACACGAAGTGAATCCGTTTGAAGTGTAATCCATGGATGAGTCATCTTTTTAGGGGACATTGGACGGATTGTATTTTGCTTGTTCCACACACGTGAGTGGTGGCAACATGTATTTCTTGTCAGAGTTACAATGGTCAACCAAGATTCGAAAGGTGCTATTTGTAGTCCAAATGATTGGGAGATCTTTTTCTTGATTTTCTTGTCCTTGATGTTGTTGTATATGTTTGTGATGATTCCAAATGGAAGTACCTCTGAAACAATCCATGCTGGTGGGTATGGGTCTGAATATGTTTTCTTAAAATGGATGATGAAGTCCTCTTTTGATTTGTAAAGCTCCTGATTTATTAAGTTCATTGTTTTATGAAACTTAGCCGAGTTGACAAAGTTTGCAGAATCTGTCATCCAGAAAGGATTTCCTGTAATAGAACTGCCTATGTTGACAATTGCACTGCGAACAGCAACTTCTATCTTTTCAAGTTCGTTGAATAGCAAAAGACGTAACTTCTTGTCAAACCGATATAGCATCATTACTTTGCTAAATGTTGCACCTCGTTTGTACAAATGATGTTCTTTTGGTATCTCAAGCAATGGGTGCATATAAGCAGACAGACGATAATAACCGATATGCTCTAAGTAGTGTTCTGCCTTCAAAGCATCGGGAATATAAAGACCTCTTAATTGTAGTAAAGAAACAAGGTCGTGGGGTGATGTATAGCTTTTGCCGAAAGGTATTGTGTTTGTCATATAATATTAAAAAACGACCCGCACATTTGAGCATCGTTGAGAGGCTTGGCGG
Source organism: Prevotella sp. ICM33 (assembly GCF_000517825.1). Classification (NCBI taxonomy): domain Bacteria; kingdom Pseudomonadati; phylum Bacteroidota; class Bacteroidia; order Bacteroidales; family Prevotellaceae; genus Prevotella; species Prevotella sp. ICM33. The sequence continues at coordinate 41,765 of NZ_JACD01000055.1, read as the reverse complement.
GTTCTAGCATTGCAAATATACAAATATTACTTGGATAATACAAGCTTTTAGGAAAAAAGATGTTAGGAAACAACACAAAAACAAGAAATTCTGAAACATTGTGGTCTAATGACCGATTTGGGTTTATCATTCTTTAGTTCCGCTATTAAACTGACAAGACATTATACTCGATGGCAAATTCGTTATTTTAAACTTGTTACCTTCGATAATTTCTACGATACCCTTTTCTTCAAGAACCAATAAATAATCTTTTAAGAGACTCTGAACATCTCTATTGTTTGTAAAGTCTTCTACAGACCAAATGCTACCCAAATTTCTATAGAAAAACTCCAGTTTGTTTAGAAACTCCTTTTTTATTTTATTTTTTTTCATAAATATCTGTGACTAAATTGAATTATCTCCCCAGTTTCCAAATGAATGAGTCGGTCAACTTTTATTTGGCTATTAGTTATAAATTGTGAACCACGTCCTTCCAATTTTTGACCTTTTATTTCTGGAAAACTTTTACATAAGACTTCTTTATATTCTGTAGCCATGTATTTACCATTAAGCAAAAATTCTTCCTTTCGTATTTATCAAAACTGAATTTTCTTTTAAGGCAAAGATAATTAATTTTATTTATATAGCCCGATAATAGTCGTAAAACTGTAATAAGTCCCTATTGTTTCTATGTATCATTCTTGTTTAGTGTTTAGGTTCTGTAAAGAAAATTCGTTAGTTGAAAATTCGTTGATGCTCTTTTGGCTTTGAAAAGACGCCTAATTGACTTGCAAAAGATGCCCTTTAAGACCCTTACTAACGCCCTTTTGAAGGCTAATTAAGCACCTTTTGAAAAGCAATTCAGTAATACGCTGATATCAAATAACTTATGAAGGCGTAAAAATCACAGGCTTTCTGGCTCTTTACCTGACTTTTATTTGTCTATTTTGTAATTATATTTCAAGATAGCAAACATTAAGATTTAAAGTTCAGACATCAATGGTTAAGTTTAAAAACCAGTATTACTTCCTGTATCAACGAATGATATTCTTCCTCCTTTAGCATACATACAGAATGACTGCTCCTTCAGCTTTTTCATCCCATTGATACTGTCTTTCTGAGTAGTTTGCTGCCAGACTCGTGGCTGGGGGGGGGCACGGAGGATTTGGGGAACTACATTTGTAGACCCCAAAACTTGGGATATTTACTATCCCTTTATTATCACCTTCTGTAACAACAAGAGTATTAGCTATCCTATGAAATGTTTGGCTTGTCACCATTAGGTTGGATTCCTTTACTCCAAGAGTACAGTGCAGAGTTGCACCATGCGTTATGATCTTAGGCATTGCTATTCAACATTTAAGACTTTCTCATGACTTATAACCTTTCCTGTTTCCGCATCTATAACAAATTCCTCTGTACCAGACATTGTTACACGGCTGACATACCATTTAGCATGGTCTTTGCCATGGGGAGAGAACCTGATACGAAATGGAGTATTGGAAAAACTACTTTGCTGCCCCTTGCCGTTCCACAAGTCTATCCAGCCTTGGCTTTCCAACCAACGGAGTAATTCTTTAGGTTTTATCCTTAGCCCTTCAAATTTTTTATCCTCGTTCTCTTCTCTAATAAGTTTTCCTTCTTTATCATATTTACGCCATTTCCCAATTTTTACATCTGAACAGAAAAAGAACTCACCTTCTTCTTTTAAGATACCATTCTTATAATAAACTATTATATTTTGGGTAAATGAACGAGGTGGAATCTTTTCTACAAAAAAGCCATCTACTTCGACACTAATTTTAACAAAAGTTCCATCCGCCTCACTATACTCTTTGAAACGTTGATTGGGTTTTAACTTATTATGGTAATAATCATAATTAAATTTTTCTACTTTCTTCATATTATTTGAATTTTGTGCGGCGCATGAAAGCATCGCTGTTAATACTAAAAAAAATAAGATATACTTTCTCATCTGACTATAATATTTTACAATCTTCTTTGATTGTGATTAAAAACAATTATCATTCTTCTTTTTTACCTACACTTTTATATTTTAATACTTCTTCCTTACCTCTCCTCTTTGTGTCTGACTCTGGTTTGCCTGACACAATATAAGGATTTATATACATCCACTGCAAATAAAAAAGACTATTGCGTTCTATACCCACATGGTGACTATAGTCAAGCATATTTCGCCTTTTTTGTTTGAATAGGTTTTTATATGCATTGGTAAACTCTTCATCTGTGCAATCCAGTTCTTCTATGTATTCTACCCCTTCGGGTACGGTAATAAGAGCTTGTTTAAGGGTGTTGACAAAAAGATCAGGACCGCCTGTAGAAATTTTACCAAGTTTGGAACCTCTATTTTCATTCAATCTTGTTCTTACTTTAATTGTGACAACCTTTATCTCTTTCTGGTGTTGCTTTCCATTGGGCAATATCCGTATTTTACCACATTCTTTTTCGTCAGCCTTAACCAACAGCACTTGTTCCTTATCAAATTCTCCAGAACACGTTATAGTTATAGGTATAGGTATTTCATCTTCTTTTATTGGAAGAGTAGAAGGGGAAACACTCAAATCCTTACAATCTTTTCCAAATTCCAGTTTTATCATTTTAGGTCTGTCTTTTTTCCCTGGGTTGAACTTTATTACAGCATTCAAATTTGCTACCACTCCATTCATTATGGTCATTATAGGAGTAAAATACGTATATTCGTAACTTTTAGCCTTATTCTCCTCATTTTTTAACCATAAAATAGTTTTCCTTTCATAACAGTTTCTTTGGCGAATAATGCTGCTTTCTAATGTCTCAAACTCAGAATACTGATAGTTTCCATCCTGTATCCGATTTGACATTTACTTTTTATAGACAAAAGAATATTATTCTATACTTAATGTCTTACCGTGATGAATAAGTTCTCGAGTTTCTGCGTCGAGAATAAAATCCTCTGTTCCATACATCTCTGATTTCATAATGTACCATTTGGCATGTGTATTCCCTTTAAAATTATTTTTATTTCTGGGTACGAAATAAATATCAAATGGAGTATTAGAGAAAGTCGTCTGTTGCCCTTCCCCTGTAACAATGTTTATCCATCCTTGCCTTTGCATCCAAAGAATCACATCCTTAGGCTTCATGGCAAGATTCTTAAACTTTGCATTTTCATCGGTTTCCTTTATCAAATTTCCTTTATCATCGTATTCACGCCATGTACCAACACGTACACTGGAATACAAAAAGAAATGTCCTTCTCTCTTTAACCTATTATTATGCTTATAATAATTTCTTATATACATAACAAAACTCATAGGTTCTATCATATAAACACTGTTTTCGTCATGGGAGATGAGAATCTGCACTAAAGTGCTATCAGACTCTTTATACACTTGATTATCTATCTTATCTTTCCCAATCTTTTTTTTATAATATTCATAATCAAATCTGTCATTTGTTTTCATTGTCTTATCTTTTTGTGCAACACATGATTGCGAAGCAATAAATAATAATAAAAAGATAATAATTTTTCTCATATCTTATCTGATGTTTAGATTTATTTTTTCCATTGCCAGTAGAATAAACAGTTGCGCTTTATTTTATAGTCGTACATACTTATTTCCCCTCTTTTTTACGGAGATATTCATCAAAAGGGAGTTCCTGTCCTTTCATACCCTCATCTCCAAAGATACGACTTGTTTTAAACAGCAAATCACCCGTAGTACCATCCAAGTAGTAGAAGATCTTCTGTGCACAGCTGTTGCCGTAAACTATTACTTCATAGTAAGCTGTTCGTAAATCCTTATGGTCAAATCGATTTATACTAAAGACATTTTGTTTATCCATCAAGTCTATATGGTAATCTTTTTGCATTTTGTTTACAAGGTCGGTAACACTAAACTTATAAGGAGCATCAAAGTCTGTTTCCTTTATTTTAAATCCATTCGCATCGTATTCTATCATTTTACCAACCCGCATATTACCATAAAATGTTGCCCATGATTTTATCAAATAACCCTCAGTGTTATATTCATAGCTATAAGTATATGGAGAATGAGGATATGAGCAGTCTTCGTGATAACCTATTATTTCGCTTTTGTCATATTCGGTCTTCATTTCTATTACCATACCATTTTTATCAGTACGAAGCATTCGATCTGCAAATGGATTCTTCTTTATTACTTTTCGATATTCCTCAATATCAAATTTTCTATTATTCGTAATCTTTTCTCTTTTTTTAATATTCAACTTATTATTAGTTGTTTGAGCTGAGCAATTGCTTAATGCAATTACAGCAATTAATAAAAATATTAGTTTTTTCATATTTGTTCCTAATATATTGTGAACGTGTTATTCGCTTTCAACAAAAGAATTACTTCCTGTATCAATGAATGATATTCTTCCTCCTTTAGTACACATAAAGAATGACTGTTCCGTCAGTTTTTTCATTCCATTGATACTGTTTTTCTGAGTAGTTTGCTGCCTGCCTTGTGGCTGGGGAAGACAAGGAGGATTCGGAGAACTACATTTGCAAACTCCAAAATTGGAGAATTATCTAAACCAATTTCATCTTCCTCCGTCGCTACGAATGCTCCTAAAATACTTCGGAAACTTTGACTAAGAACTGTCAACTTAGTTTGCCCAGTTCCTAAAGTACAACACATAATAGCGTCACCAGTTACGATTTTTACCATTCTACTTTATTATAGGTTTTGTATCGTTCTTCTAATCTTCTGTTAATTTTATCATTATTTGAATTTATTATTCTCTCACCTCATTTATTTCCTTTGATATAACTTTACCAGTAAGAGCATTTATTTTTATAGAAAATACTTCTGTACTATCAGATTTCCATGTAATATACCAAATTGGAAGATTAACTTCTTCATCAATATAACGATTCACTTCAACATCTTTATCAAACAAATTCAACTTTAATTCTTCCGTTATAAATCTTTCAACTTTCTCCCATGGATAGTTTTTATAAGGAAAATCTTTGTCTATCGTTTCTATTAAATAGCCATCTTCATTGTATAGCTTCCAAATACCAATACTAAATTTATTATAATAGTATTGTCCGATTTTTTTGAGTGTCTTAGTTTTATTATAGAATTCTTTGTAAGAACCGTATAATTCGTTATCTTTCCTTGCATATTCAACAAACTCAGACCCATTGTCTCCTCCAAACTGACGTACTTTCCCTCGTAAGTAATCTTCAAAAACATACTCACTTCCTTGTCTTTGTGTGTAATATGTCCATGAATCAAATTTCTCGGTTGTTCTTTCTATTTTCTTATTCTTTTTAAAATCATTGCTACCTGTGTTCTGTGCTTTGCAACTGCTTATTATCATAAGCATTGCCAGTGAAATCATTATTTGTCTTACCATCTATTTATTACCTTTTCGTTATTGTCTGCTCTATTTTTGTTTTTACCCTTTTTCTGTGCTACCGTCGGTAAGTTCTCATGAAGAATATCCCATTGGGACTGCCATGTAGCCACTACCGGTATTGGGGTTTCATACACATCTGAATAATCCATATGTACAGCTTGAATCATCAAGCCCTAAAGGCAGCACTGTTATTTTCTTGAAACAACTTCTTTACAATAAGACGCTGTAAACTATCCCGTTCTATTTCTCTACCTCCCCTTCTACTTGATTAATTATCTTGCCGGTATTAGCATTTATTTTAATTGTATATACCTTAATACCAACTTGCCACCGAATTCGCCATATAGGAATTTTACTATGTTTGCTCACATAGCGATGAATAAAGACTTTATTATCAAACAAATCCAGTTTCAATTCTTCTTTGACAAGCTTCTCCACTTTTTCCCATGGATAGTTTTTATAAGGGGCATCTTGGTCGTATTCATCTATTAAATAACCATTCTCATCATACTCTTTCCAAATACCACAATCAAAATCATTATAATAATATTTTCCTACTAATTTAAGAGTTGCTGTTCTATTGTAATACTCCTTATAAGTACCAAACAAATCTTTCTCTTTTTTAGAATATTCTATATAATTAGACCCATTGTCTCCTCCAAACTGCCTCACTTTACCTCGCAAGTAATGCTCAAATTGATATTCAAGTCCTTGCCTTTCCATATAATAGGTAGATGTATCAAATTTCTCGGTTGTCCTTTCCGAAGTTTTGTTCTGTTTGATATTATTATTACCTTGTGCCTTACAGCTACTTATTACCACAAGTAATGTAAATAATGTAATTATTCGTCTTATCATTTTTATAATTTTATTAGCAGTTCATTGATATTGTCTTTCTGTGTTGTTTGCTGCCAGCCTTGTGGCTGGGGAGTACACCGAGGATTCGGGGAACTGCATTTGCAAATTCCAAAACTTGGGATATTACCATCCCTTTATTATCACCTTCTGTACCAACAAGAGCATCAGCTATCCTACGGAATGTCTGGCTCGTCACAGTTAGGTTGGGTTTCTCTGTGCCAAGGGAACAATACATTGTTGCTCCGTGAGTTATAATTTTAGACATAAACTCTGTTTAGTTCATTCAACCTTTTTATTCTATGGCTTGTAATATCTCTTTGCTGAGTAGTTCTCCATTCTTGGCATTCCATGTATAAGTTAAATCACCGCCTTTATCGGTTATGGTAATCGTCCAAAGAATAGAATCTTTTTCAAATTTAGCATTGGGCGCACTTATCTTGCCAAAACTTATGCGAATACTTGGCTCATCCCCTTGTTTCACGAACTTCTCCTGACCCTTTCCCGTTTTCCTGTCTATATACCCCTCATGCTCAAGCCAGCGCAGGATATTTATTGGTTTCAGGCGCAGGTTCTCAAACTTCTTGTCCTCATCGGTTTCTTTTATAAGGTTGCCTTGATTGTCATACTCGCGCCAAATGCCAATTTTGACACTTGAATGGCAAAGCAATTTCCCTTTGGATTTGAGAATACAATTCTTATAATAGTTCTTAACTATCATCTCATAAGTAAATGGCTTGATTTCTTGTAAGACAAAGCCATCCTCGTTAAATGACACATAGGTCTCAGTACCATTCCTCTCTACATATTGAGCAGATGTAGCACTCTCATAGGTATTTTTCTCTTTGATTTTTTTTTTGTAATATTGTACATCGAATCTTTCAGTTGTCTTCATTGTTGTTGCCTCCTTGTCTTTTTGCGCATTACAGCAAGTACAGTACAACGCAGTTAGTAATATTAGAATGAGATGTTTCATACTTTTATTCTTGTCATTATCTGTTTCTACTTATAGTTCTAAGATTGACGAGACTATGCCTTATTCATATAAGACCTGTGTTGTCTTTCCCAAGTATTCACCCGTTTCCGCATTGAAACTATGTGTAGTGCGCATTCCATGTTCTGTAATATCGATAGACCAACCCGCAGGGATAGTCTTTGACCCTTCAGCACGAGTCGACAGCCAAAAGTAGATGTCAATATTAGGCTCATCGCCCTCTTTTACGAACTTCTCCTGACCTTTTCCAGTTTTCCTGTCTATATACCCTTCATGCTCAAGCCAGCGCAGGATGTTTATAGGTTTCAGGCGCAGCTTCTCAAACTTCTTATCCTCATCGGTTTCTTTTATAAGGTTGCCTTGATTGTCATACTCGCGCCAAATGCCAATATCGATAGATGAACAGAAAAAGCGTTTTCCCGACTCCATGAGAACTCCGTTTTTATGGAATATTCTTACTTCTTTGTAGTAAGTAAAAGGAGGAATTGTTACCAAAGCATCATAATCCTTATCAAAATACACCTTAACCTGTGTACTATCTCTATCCACATAAATGGCAAAGCTATTGTCTCCATCTTTACCATTTACTTCCTTGATTTTGCTTTTATAATATTGTACATCGAATCTGTCAGTTGTCTTCATTGTTGTTGCCTCCTTGTCTTTTTGCGCATTGCAGCAAGTACAGTACAACGCAGTTAGTAATATTAGAATGAGATGTTTCATACTTTTATTCTTGTCATTATCTATTTATAGTTCTAAGGTTAAGGAGGCTATACCTTATTCATATACGACCTGTGTTGCCTTTCCCAAGTATACACCCGTTTCCGCATTGAAACTATGGGTAGTGCACATTCCGTGTTCTGTAATATCGATAGACCAACCCGCAGGGATAGTCTTTGAGCCGTCAGCACGAGTCGACAGCCAGAAGTAGATGTCAATATTAGGCTCATCGCCCTCTTTCAAGAATTTCTCCTGCCCCTTTCCTGTTTTCCTGTCTATATACCCCTCATGCTCAAGCCAGCGCAGGATATTTATAGGTTTCAGGCGCAGCTTCTCAAACTTCTTGTCCTCGTCGGTTTCTTTTATAAGGTTACCCTGATTGTCATACTCGCGCCAAATACCAATTTTGACACTTGAATGGCAAAGGAATTTCCCTTTGGATTTAATAATACAATTCTTATAATAGTTCCTAACGATCATTTCATAAGTAAATGGCTTGATTTCTTGTAAGACAAATCCATCATCGTTAAATGACACATAGGTCTCAGTACCATTCCTCTCTACATATTGAGCAGATGTAGCACCTTCATAGCTGTTTTTCTCTTTGATTATACTTTTATAATATTGTACATCGAATCTTTCAGTTGTCTTCATTGTTGTTGTTTTCTTGTTCTTTTGTGCAATACATGACAGTGAAGTTATTAAGAGCAATAAACACAAAGTATATAGTTTCATTCTGTATCTTATTTAATATTTATCTTGTATAATTCTTAACTTATCTGATACTGTACCATTACTTTTTATATTGTAATTTGTAGGTGGAAAGTCGTTTTACTCTTAGATAGAAATGAATGATGTTTATTTTTTGCTTTAGGATGTAAATGTAGGAAGATAATTTCAGATACACAACAGAGAGACATAAAATATAATGGCTTTAACATTTTGTAATCAATCTCTCTCTGCCTAATATTCTTTTGTGAGTAGGTTGTTTTAATACATAGTGAAAGCAAAGAATGAACAATAAAGAACTTGTCTATGCGTAATGTGCTGTAAATATTTTTCTAACACTTAAAAATCTATTAATGCTTAATTGGCTTCGGAAAGACGCCTAATTGGCTTGCAAAAGATGCCCTTTAAGCCCCTTACTAACGCCCTTTTGAAGGCTAATTAAGCACCTTTTGAAAAGCATCTCAGTAACACGCTGATATCAAATAACTTATGAAGGTATAAAAATCACAGGCTTTCTGACTCTTTACCTGACTTTTATTTGACTATTTTGTAATTATATTTCAATATAGCAAACATTAAGATTTAAAGTTCAAGCCTCAAATTCAAAGGGACTACGAATTACGCAAATTGCACGAATCACTTAGCAAAAGTATTCGTGTCATTAGTGCCATTCGTAGTCGTTCAATGTTCGTAGTTCTAATCATCAAGTTCAAAGTTCAAATCTCAAATTCAAAGGGACTACGAATTACGCGAATTGCACAAATCACTTAGCAATAAGTATTCGTGTCATTAGTGCCATTCGTAGTTGTTCGAAGTTCTAATCATAAAGTTCAAAGTTCAAATCTCAATGTTCAAAGGACAAGAAGTTCTAATCATAAAGTTCAAAGTTCAAATCTCAATGTTCAAAGGACAAGAGGTTCTAATCATAAAGTTCAATGTTCAAATCTCAATGTTCAAAGGACAAGATGTTCAAAGGACATTGTTTATACCTTTGGTGGAGTCTTACGTTCATGCTCGGTGAGGAAGCCGCAGCGGTAAGCATAGAGGAGTTCTTTGAGGGCTTCAATCTGCAGACGGAGTTCTGTACCCTTGTCGGTGTCTTCCACGCGTAGGCGCTGTTGGTTCATCTCAACAATCTGAATGGTTGAAACGATGTCTGTCCCTCGCTTGATAGCATCTTCTGTTGATGTGAAAGGCTCGTGCTGTACGAGCTGGAAACCACGTGAGTGATAAACGAGGGTGTAACCAGCAATACCTGTTTCCTTGTGGTAGGCTTGAGAGAAACCACCATCAATCACCATCAGTTTGCCGTTTGCCTTGATAGGATTCTCACCCTTGACAACATGAACAGGGACGTGACCGTTGATGATGTGACGGTTAGGCTGTGGCACATCAAACTCATCTAAAATCATATCGGCAATCTCCTCATTGTCGCGCATACCAAAGTAGTAGCCCTTCTCCTCATGATGAGTTTCCTTTTCTTCAATGAAGTAGCGTTCGAAAGTAGCCATCTTTGCCTTGTCGAAGAGCGGACTATCAGGTCCACACCATAGGAAGAGGAAGAAGTCGATAGCATCTTGACGTTCTTCTTCTGTCTGCATTTCATTGTTTGTCTGGAAGGCAGAGCGAATCTTCATACCTGTCTGATAAAGCAGTTCCTTACCCTTCAACTTCACACCTGGACCAATCTCAACCTCTTTCAGTTTGCCCTCTTTTGTGAGTGGGATAGAGGCATGATAAAGGAGATTATGGTTGAAGACGTTATACATACAGCCGTGGCGAAGCAGAGAACGAATATGACTGCGCAACTTCTCACTGCCGGTAAACGACTGATGAAGACGATCGATGAGTGCCTGTTCAGCCTCAGTAAGTTGTTCTGGATTCTTTGGGTCGATGGTTGGGAAGTTGCATGAACACATCTTATATTCCTTACCATCAAGGGTAATCGTACCCTTCTTATAGTCGATAGCTTTGAGCAAACGACGGTCGTTCATCTTCCAAAGCGGATGACGACTGATCATCTGTGATTCAATCTTAAACTGAAGGATACTGATAGCCTTGTGCATCTGTGCTGTCAGCGTCTTGCTACGTTCGTCGAGTGGATTGTCTTTCGATATCTTTGGCATGAACTCCTCGCATGGGTCATCACCATATACGTCCATTGCAAAGGTAGCCAACTGAATAAGGTTGATGCCATATCCATCCTCAATGGTAGCCATGTTCGCATAACGCAGGGCTATGCGAATAACATTACAGATACAAGCATCGTTACCAGCACATGCACCCATCCACAAGATATCATGGTTTCCCCATGTGATATCCCAGTTGTGATAGTTCTTCAAGGTGTCCATAACGATGTGAGCACCCGGTCCACGATCGTACACATCACCTAAGATATGCAGCTGGTCGATGACTAATCGTTGGATAACCTCACAGATCGCAATGATGAAGTCATCAGCTCGTCCAGTAGAGATAATCGTCTTGATGATAGCACTCACATAGTCGGTCTTGTCTTTGTCGTCTGCATGTTCGTGCAGTAATTCTTGGATAATATAAGAGAAATCATCCGGCAAAGACTTCCGAACCTTTGAGCGTGTATATTTGCTGGACACATCACGACAAACCTCTATCAGTCGGTGTATGGTGATATGATACCAGTCTTTGATGTCTTTTTCCTCTTTCTTTACGAGCTCCAGTTTCTGTTCTGGATAATAAATCAGAGTACAAAGTTCTTGCTTTTCTATGTTTCTTAGTCTTTCACCAAAGAGCTCATTAACCTTTCTCTTAATGTTACCAGAGGCATTTTTAAGCACGTGTTGGAACGCTTGATACTCGCCATGAATGTCGGCAAGAAAGTGTTCAGTACCTTTTGGGAGGTGTGCGATAGCCTCAAGGTTGATAATCTCAGTTGCAGCGTCAGCAATATTTGGGAACGACTTTGCTAATAGTCGTAAGTAGCGTTCATCCTTTTTTAAATCGTATTTCTTCTGTGTCATGCGTTAATGTCTTTGTACGAAATTATTTCTTTTGATGCCCTTTGTTTTCCTATCATCACGTGGAGGGACAGGCATGAATCCCTCTTTAAGAAGCACCTTCTCGGCAAGGAGCTGTATCATACGACATGAATAGCGATAGAGACGAAGGTGGCGGAGCGCGTCTGCAAGTCGGTCTTCGTCATAGTCATTATACTTTATAACTGTGTATAAATCAGCCAACAGACGTAGGGAAAGTTTCTTCTTTCGCTCTATCTGTCGAGTGTTTGCAATGATGGTTGCTATCTTCTTGATGATAGCATCTTCCTCATTGGAGTAGTCACTGAGTCGCTGTCGCGTCATGGGCTGGTTTCCTATCAGCTTATCTGTGTCAACCGAGGTTGTTTCCTTTGGTGACAAGAGTGGGAATCGCTGTATGGCAGCAGTGTCAATCGTGGGTGCATTGAGTTGTAGACGGCTGATACAGTTGTCTACAATCTCTCTTATTCCCTCGTCATCAGCATAGAGGAAGATTCTTCGCCATTGTTCTGGGTTCAGACTTCGGAGGTTCAGAAGTTGGTCGCTGGGCAAGAGGTTGTGGGTTGTCTCTTGTGCTAAGCCAACGTGTAACAGACTTGGAATTGCATCTTTCTCCATTGCTGTCATGGCGAATTGATAGCGTGTGTCAAGTACTTTACGATAGAAAGAAATCGTTTGCAGCGCCATGTCGTCGTCGCTCAACGAACTATTAAGAACGCTGTCTTGTACGATATCAATGCGTTTGGTCCATCCTAACTTTAGAATGTCTTGCCTTTCTTGCTCGCTACTCACAAGGAGCGCATCCACTCCTCTCACCATCTTCGCTTGATAGAGCAGTGTCTTCACAGTCTTAGTATACTTCTGTTCGGTCATTCTTGCTCTCTCATTGAGTTCCCAATGCGGTGAGAACACTACTGCACACTGCTTCTTAGTAGCCCAATTAGCGTGTGTGGCAGCTTGATATTCCCAGCAGGTATGAATATGAACGATGTCAGGTTGGAAGTCAGCAAGGAGCTTTTTGAAATCCCCTTGTTGTGTAATCGTCTTGACATCAGCATATTCTTTCTGTGCTGTGGTGAGTCGTAGAAGGTAATCAGAAAGCAGATTGCCTGCCTTTATACTGTCTATGTAATGGATGATGCGCATTTATAGTTTGTGAGATATGAAGTCATACTTGTCTGCACGATGGTATTTCAACTTATAACCAAGGTGCTTCCATGCGATAGCAATCTCGTATGGGATAATCTTCCATGCTGGAATCTCTATATCGAAACGTCTCAGTGCTTTCTTTCCAATAACTAAGTGTAGAATGATAGAGATGATTAGGGATAATCCTGCAGCAACAGAAATGGTCCACATACCTAATAGGAGAGAGACTGCAAGTGCAATACACTGCAAGAAGTAATTACCATGTAGTGCCGTTTGGTCGACATACGGGAGGAAACGATGCTGTGATGTACGTTGCAAGTGTTGGCGATTCTCCATATAGAAAAGGTGTTTGCCGAGCCAAACCTTCTCTGTTGGTGCCTCTTCTATGAGTGTTCCCTCAAACGAGTTTTCAAACACAAGGTTGTTACCACTTGCATATTTGTTTACCATGAAGTCGTATTCTCCACGTATATATTTGAGGTTTCCGCGGAATCCTTCCTCACTTAAGAAACGACTTTTGCGGAAAGCTAAAGCATTAAACGGACACGCATAGGACTTATTATGCTGATATTCACGCATAAAATAGCGTGCCAAATAATGTCTTTCGAAGTGTCGATAAGCAGGCGTTTCGTCCTCATAACGAGTGTAGCCTACCACGAGATCTTTCCCTTCTTTACAGTTTCGGGCTATAGCTTGCAGCCAATTGTCACCCGTTGGATAGCAACAGATGTCTGCCATTATCACCCAATCGTACTTCGCTGCCTTCACTCCAAGCGTAATAGCAAGCTTCTTCTTGCTCATATAACGTGATGATTCAGGGATGAAGGTGGTGTATAGATGTGAGTTAGATGCAAAGCGTTTCAATACATCACTCGTCTCATGATCATTCTGTGGCGCCACAACAATCACCTGAAAGTCTGCTGTATAGTCCTGATTCAGATAGAGTGGGAGGTTCTTTGCAAGCTCCTGTGCATTGTCATGGGGAGTGAAGATAATCGTGATAGGAGGGTAAGTAGGGAGTTGCTCTTCAGTGACACTTAGCTCCGTTATTGCTTCCTTCTCCTCCTCTACAGGCTCATCTTCCTTACTTATTTCTTCACTTTCGGATGTGGAAGTTGGCAGACCATACTCTGCAATCCTTACTTTTCGGAAGAAAGGATTGAGAAAAGAAGTCAGCAATGCTACTAAAAGCAACACTACTGAGATGATGATGGTCGTATTATCAAAAGTGAACATTTATTCGTTTCGTTATGGATTATAGTTCGTCTGAGGTATAGCCTACAGGCAGTTTCCTACAGTTATATTGCGAAGCCATGATTTCTCCGTATGCTCCAGCAGAGCGCATCGCAATCAAGTCGCCTCGATGAACGGTGTTGAGTTCGATTCCTTTTGCAAAGACATCACTCGATTCGCAAATCGGTCCTACCACATCATAAGCGTGTAAAGCGCCATCGCTTGATAGATTTTCTATCTTATGGCTTGCCTGATAGAGAGCAGGACGAATCAAGTCGGTCATTCCTGCATCGACAATCGCAAACTGTTTTTCTGTTCCTTGCTTCACATAAAGGGTGCGAGTGATGAGACTTCCCATCTGTCCTACTACTGCACGACCCAATTCGAAGTGGAGTTTCTGTCCTTCTCTTAGTTTCAGATAGCGTGCGAAGGTATAGAAATAAGACTTGAAATCAGGGATTGGATGGTTGTCAGGATTGTCGTAATCGATACCCAATCCACCACCAACATTGATATTCTTAATCTTTATATTCTCCTGCTCTAAACCGTCTTGTATCTCGTTGATACGGCTGCAGAGATGACGGAAATCAGTCATTTCGAGCAGCTGTGAACCGATGTGGAAGTGTAAACCGATAAAGTGAATGTTCGGCATCCTGCTTGCTTCAAGGATGGTAGGTAGCATGTCTTGCATGGCAATACCAAACTTATTCTCAGCTAATCCGGTGGTAATCTTCTCGTGTGTATGTGCTCCCACGTCAGGGTTGATACGGAAACATACGTTTGCCGTCTTACCCTTTTTCGCTGCCAACTCATTGATAACCTCTAACTCAGCCACACTCTCTACGTTGAAACAGAAGATGTCATGGTCTAATCCGAGGTTGATTTCCCAGTCTGCTTTACCCACACCTGCATAGACAATCTTGTCTGCTGGGAAGCCACAGTCTAAGCAACGCTGTATCTCACCACCACTCACACAGTCAGCTCCCATACCTGTCTGCTGGATAACATTCAGTACCTTAGCGTTCGCATTGGCTTTAACAGCATAGTGGACGATGAAGTTTTCATACTTTTTCAACTCTTTATTAATCGCCTGTAGTGTCTCTCTCAAGAGGTCACAGTCATAATAATAAAACGGAGTTTCAATCTTCTTGAACTTATCTATAGGGAATTTCTGTACCATGTGTTTTGTCTCCTGAAGTGGTGTTTATCTGAGTTGTAGAGGAAATCTACGCCCTCGCATGTCCAATTGTCTGCTCCCAGTGATGACCAGACGAGGGCGTTTGTGCCTACAATAAATACTTATTGTGAAATTTATCAGTTCTTTCTTTAGTTAAAGAGGACGGTTGACAATGACTGTAAGGCACGCTTCTTATCCTCCTCGCGAATCAAGAAAGAAATGTTAAAGTTGCTTCCGCCATAGCTAATCATACGTACAGGGATATCCTTCATTGCGTCAGTTGCCAATGTCTCAAAGCCAACGTTGCTCCAATCAAGGTCGCCAACAACGCAGACAATACACATCTCTGTGTCAACGGTTACGGTGCCATACTTCTTCAACTCATCAACAATCTCAGCCAAATGGCTATTGTTCTCGATGGTCATTGATACACCCACCTCACTGGTAGTAATCATGTCAATAGAAGTCTGATAGCTCTCGAAGATTTCAAAAACCTTACGTAAGAAGCCTGATGCACCTAACATACGACTTGACTTAATCTTGATAGCAGTGATATTGTCTTTAGCTGCAACAGCCTTAATCTTTCTTCTCACCAATGTGTTATCGATGATAGTACCCTCTGCATCTGGGTCCATCGTGTTCTTTAGACGAACAGGAATACCCGCATACTTAGCTGGTTGAACGCAAGTAGGGTGGAGAATCTTCGCACCGAAGTAAGCTAACTCCGATGCTTCTTCGAAGTTCAGTTGGTGTACAGCCTCTGTCTTCTCAACGACACGTGGGTCATTGTTGTGCATTCCGTCGATATCTGTCCATATCTGAATCTCCTCTGCGTTGATAGCTGCACCCACAAGTGAAGCGGTATAGTCAGAACCACCACGCTGCAAGTTGTCTACCTCACCATAGGCATTACGGCAGATGAAGCCCTGTGTGATATAGATCTGATAGCCCTGATTTGCTTCCATGATGGCTGTCAGATGCTCTTTGATATACTGACTGTCTGGCTCCGCATTCTTATCAGTGCGCATGAAGTCGAGTGCAGAAAGTAATGTTGCTTTGATTCCCTGCTCCTGCAGATAGTTTACAACCATGTTGGTTGAGAGGATTTCACCCTGTGCAACGATGCTCTTTTCCTCAAACGAAGTGAACAAATCCTTTGTGAAGGTGCGCAAGTAGTTGAATTCTTCATTCAAGAACTGGCGTGTCTTCTGCTTGTATTCCTCAGTAGAGTAAAGTTCCTCAACGTGCCCAAGATATTTCTGTTCGAGGTTGTTGATAAGTTCGTTTGCTCCCTCTGGATTCTTGCGATAGAGGTAATCAGATATTTCTATCAGTGTGTTTGTCGTTCCACTCATTGCGGAGAGCACGATAAATGTAGGTTCTCCTGACTTTGTTATCAAGGAAGCTACACCCTTCATACGTTCTGGTGAACCAACGGATGTACCTCCAAATTTCATTACTTTCATCATCTTCAATCTTTCTAAATGTGGATTTATGCTGAGTTCTATGCGCTTAATCGTTTTGTTCTGGCTCGTCAATCGTCTCTACTGGAGCCGTCTCTTCTGCTAATTCGCAAACTTCTTTCTTGTCGGTGAGTTGGTGAAGTTCGCCCTCATGACAGCGATAAACCTTACCAGGGAACTGGTCAATGAGGTTGATGTTATGGGTAGACATGATAACCGTTGTGCCTGCTTGGCATGAGTCTTTGAGAATGCTAACGATGTTCGCAGCCGTCTCTGGGTCAAGATTACCCGTAGGCTCATCGGCAATAATAATCTTAGGAGTGTTCAGCAAGGCACGTGCAATGGCAATACGCTGCTGCTCACCGCCAGAGAGTTCACTTGGCATCTTGTTCTTCTTGTCGGTCATACCCACCTGTGCCAACACTTCTTCAATGCGTCGTTCAATCTTTTGTTTGCTGGTCCAACCTGTTGCCTGCAAGACAAATTTGAGGTTCTTTGCTACAGAGCGGTCATGCAAGAGTTGGAAATCTTGGAAGATAATACCCATCTGTTTGCGGAGTGCAGGGATACGACTACGCTTAATGTTAGGCATACTCTCGTCGAGAACAACAGCCTTCTCAGCATCTTCGCTGTCAATATCCAATTCGCCATAGATGGTTTTCAATAGCGAACTCTTGCCCGAACCAACACGGCCGATGAGATAGATAAACTCTCCTGTTTCTGCCTGAAAGTCAACATCTTTCAGAATTAAGCGTTCATCTTGATATATGTTTACCTTCTTGTAGTCTATTAACATGATTATCTCTGTATGATTTATTATTGTCAATTGATACTTATGTCCATTGCCTATTGGCAAGGATTTATTCTGCAAAGATACTAAAAAACACTGTAATAGATGCAGGAAATAAGAGGTTTAACGCATTTACACTTTATTATGATTGTACAAGAACGACTTTCACAAACCAATATGGCTGTGAAAGCTGATAGAACCCCTACTGTTCGAGGCTCTAAATCGCTGAATACTTTCTCATCAGAGAGTTTTAGGTAACGCCGTTACTTACCTTTGGTTGGTTGGCGATATACGGCTCTCAACTTATTTGGGAAGTCAACCGACAGGGCTGAATCTTTGAAGTTAATGTAGATGTCTTCGTTGTTTTTTGTCTTGATATGTGTCACATTCGTATCGTCTGAATGTAAGTATAATAGCACATTCTTCCCTTCTTTTGTCTTGAAATGCCCCACATTAATTTCGCCAAGTGACATTCCGTTTGTTCTCATCTTTATGTCTGGCACCGTTGCGTTGCCGTCTACTTGTGTAATACTTGCTATCGGTATTTCCTTAGCGTATAACCCTTCAATAAACAACGTGTCATTTCTAATCGTCGTATTATTATCGCTGCCTGTGATTGGAAGGGTCCCGATGAGGGGAATCATACCTAAAATCACAATGATAGAGAGCATGAGTACGAGCAAGCCCTTCCCCTTCTTCTCTATCTTGTACAGCTGTAACAGCATGTAAACGATAGCTGCGATTTCTGGAATGAGTATGACGACAAGTTGATAATCTTCCCAATGAAAGGCAAGGCAAGCGAAACCACCGACAAGGATGAAGCTACCTGCTAATATTAGTGCTATCTTTATTCTCCTCAATCGTTTAAGTCCTTCCTCGCTTTTAAGTTTCGCTTTCGGTATTCTTGATCCAAAATTGATAGAAGAATCTGGTCCAATAGTGCTTCCGAGAACAATCAGCGGTAAGCTCATCAGCAGTATTATAATGGTGTCTATCATATCTCAACTTATCTTAATTTTATTTATGCAGTATCAAACAACTTAGTTATCAAGGTTTATAATAGAAACTAAGCATCAGCTCTCTACCTCTAATGTCTTGATTGCTAAAACTACTTGAAAGCGTATTGTTAAGTCCATAGCTATAGCTCTTATTATTAAAGACGTTATTCCACGCAAGACTCAGGTCGAAGTGTTTGGCTTTAAATATCAAAGTGAAGTCTTGAAAGAACATATCCTTAAACTTCTTTTGTGCTATCTCGTTATGATAGTATTCCGTCAAAGTTTCCAAACTTAAAACCTTACAAAGAGGTAGTCTAAGGCTTCCCTCATGCTTCCAACTATTTCGATTAGACGTTTTTCCGAAAGCAGGCATCTTCATCTGATGAAAGCCATAAGTAAGTTTATATTTTATATCGACACCCTTTATTAAACCAATATCAAGATCAGAGGTAAGTCTTAAGTTCTTTGTGTCGTAAGGCATTCGTTGGCTATTCTGAACCATATAACTATTCATGGCATTATATAAAGCCTTTACATTTAGCTTTCCTTTTAAGAAGCCTATGCCTTGTGAACCCATTAGGAACATACCCCAGCTATTGTATTTTGTTTCTCCTTGTGTCAGTGATTCTACGATATAGTTGCCCACAAAATCTTGGGTTGATGTATAAGGAGAGGTTCCAAACGACTTTGTTATGCGTAATCGTATAGAAGTGCCTTTCAGAGCATCGCTATAAACAACTCCTATTCCTACGCTTTTCTCTTTGTTTAAATTATAGCCTGCCAGACCTTTATTCATATATTGATAATCTTGCAGTACCAAAGTTGGATAAAATTGGGCAGCATTAATCTGCATTGTATTAATGGATGCATCAGCCGAGAATGTCCATGTTGCTGTAGCGTTCCATCTGATATGGAAGTTAGGGGAGAATAAAACTTTAGACTGACCATTATCTAAACTATACTTATAATGGTTGTACGACATATCGCCAGATAATGTGAAATCAAGGTCCTTCACCATATATTCAATGCTCGGATTGGCATAGAAACTTGCAAAGGTAAAACTACTTTTACCCATAAGCAGCCCTACGCTATCTGGAACGCCCACTAAATCAGAAGTGAAGCGGTGTTCTCCTGCATTTACTCCTATTTGTCCTGATAGAATAAATCTACCTATTCTAAAACTTCCTCTTATGTCCGTATTCGTTTCATAGTAATGTTGATTAATAGACTGCACCAGCGAATCGACATATAGTTGTTGCGGACGTATATCCATTATATTCTTTGATTGCAGAGTAACAAGGCGTTTGCCATATTTCTTCATTATACTGAAATTATCTTTTAATGTATAAATCGGAAGATTACCCACCATCTTATGAGGATGAGTCCCCTGTTCATTCAGCCATTGTTTGTTCCAAGAAAAGTCACCAGAAAGCTCATTTTTAAGATAATGATTTTTAGCGTTATTCTCGTATTTTATCTTTGCAAAGAGGTCATTACTTTTCTCCAAATACTGTTTTCTGTTTTCTATTGTCTTTATACCGCTATTTGTATAAAAGTCTGAATGGCGCAAAGAGGTAGCCTCATTGCGGTCATTGACAAATGTAATCTGCACGCTTACCTGAGAATTTTCATCTATACGCTGTAGCGCATTCAAACTAACAGCATGTGAGCGGTTGAAAAGCGAACGCCCCTTGAGCAATAAAGGCGATGGAGAAGGAAGGGCGAGCATAGCTGACAAAGGACTTTGTAGCTCATCAAAACTTAAAAGTTTGTCCGTCTCTCTCCTTATATTCTTGCCTATATTATTTGTCTTATAGGTGAGAATTGTCTGAAAAGAAGGCTTCAGGCGCATGGCAAAGGTTTCATAATTCCACAATCCTCCATGACTCTTTAGTCCTATGCCACCGCTATAGGTCGTCATCCAGCGTGCCTTGGCTCCTTGTTTCATCTTAATATTGATAGCATTATCGTCAGAATAAGTAAAATCATCTAATACACGGATAGGTTGATGATGCTTCATTACTTCTACTGTTGCGACATCCTCTTGAGGCAATGACTTTGTTGCCAAGCCATATTTTCCTCCCATCAGATTCATACCTTCTATATAGAAGTTGCTGATAGACTTACCTTCGTATTGTATCTCGCCATTCTCTTTATTCACCTCAAAGCCAGGGACACGTGCAAGAACGTCAGCCAATGTTCGGTCTCCTTCTTTTTTATAGGTAGTGAGTAGATATTGAATCGTATCACCTTTTATCTTAATTGGTTTTGCCTTTACAGTTATCTCCGATAACGTTTTCGTATCTTCCTCTAATGTGATATGCTGTGTAGGCATATCCATTGTAACCTTTAGTTCCTGCTTTTTATAGCTTATTGCTGAAATAGATAGAATATTACCTTCTTGTGCTGTAATGGTAAACTTCCCCTTAGTATCTGTCTGACAGAAATGTAATGTCTTTTTTGTGGTTGCATCTACAGTCTTGATAATAGCTGCAGACACAGGGTGTCCTCCAACGTCAGTAACGACACCTTCCACAATCCTCTGTGCACTTATTGACTGTACAAGTAGGATAAGCAAACATAAGATAATATATTTCTTCATCAGTAATGTCTTATTCTAACTCCATTTTTGGGAAAAAGGTTGTATTCTTTGGATAGATCGTAGGGTCTGAAGCCTTTTTTAAATAAGAAAGTCGGTCTATATCCTTATACTTTTTCTCCCAGAAATTATAAAACTTGACAGGTGACAATTGTTCTCTTTTAATGTTACTTGCAATTATGTCTAAATAGCCATCGCAATGTGCAGCTAAGATTAAACCGGGTAGTCCACCTAATTTCCACGGACCGAGCGGTAAAGGAATCTCCTCACTAAACCACACCTTCCAGTCTCGTCCACGGAAATGTGTGGTCGCCATCGTGCAATTAAAGCCTATGACATTTCGTGTACTGTCTTCGTGAATAACCCATTCCGGTGTGGGTATGTCTTCTGTTATCTTATAATGAGAGTCCCATACCTGTGTGTAGGTTGTCATTTTGCCTTCTTCAAGATTTCTATAAAGATAGTCACCATGATTAGGACTTTCTACCTTATGGGTAGTCTTATTATTATTGCGAGCAGCTTTTATCTTTTCATTAATTATCGCCAGAGCTGTCTCAGGGTTGCTCCCTAAGGAATCGAAGCGCAAAGTATGATAGCTAAAGTATTCACTTACATTTTTCCCTATCCTAAGTGCATAGTCATCATAACTGTTAAGATACTTTGTGTGATAACTGATTTCGAGTATGCTCGGTTCAATGATATGTGTCTCTTGTCCAAAGCAACTAAGCAGTGACAACATGAATGTGATACAGAAAGCGTATAATTTCATGATCATTAATTTAACGTGTTTAGGGATAGTCCTCTGCAGATTGGTTTCTTTTCTTTATAGGGCTCATTGATTAAGATATCGCAAATATATAATAATATTCAATACGGCGCAACTATTTGGCTCAATAATTTGCTGCGTATTATGTGAGGGGGATAGTAGTTGTGTTTATAGCTTTCGTGGACAATGTAAAATAAATTCACAAAGTGCTTTTTTATTGATGCTCTTTTGGCTTCTAAAAGATGCCCTTTTAGCTTTCAAAAGGGCGTTAATTGGAGTGTTACTAACGCCCTTTTGGAGTCCAAGTAAGCACCTTTTACTTTCGTGTTTTGCAAGTGTTTGGTTATGAGTTGGTTACAAGGGTGGTAAATGTAAGTGATTATTGGCTTTTTGGGGGAGAAATCTGACGATTATGTGTCAATATTTTTCGCAACCGATGAGGCTTTGTTTTTTAGAAAAGAGCAAAAGAAAAAGCGGTATAAAGACGTTGTAAAAGTTCGTCTTATACCGCTTTGTAAGATGAGGCTATACCAATGTTTCATTAGGAAAAGGGATATCCTTTCCTGCGATTTACGCTTGATAGTATCGTTGGTATAGCTGATTTATGTGCTGGGAGAACTTACTTCTCACAGCTGCAGCCCGTCCAAGGCTTTAGCTCTTTGAAGAAATCATGACCCTTATCGTCAACGAGGATGAAGGCAGGGAAGTCCTCAACGGTAATCTTCCAAACGGCTTCCATACCCAATTCTGGATACTCTACGCACTCAATACTCTTGATGCTGCTCTGTGAGAGAACGGCAGCCACACCACCGATAGTACCGAGGTAGAAACCACCATGCTTTTGGCAGGCATCTGTCACAGCCTGTGTACGGTTACCTTTAGCAATCATCACGAGTGAACCACCATGCTCCTGGAACTCGTCAACGTATGGGTCCATACGGTTGGCAGTGGTTGGTCCCATTGATCCACATGGGTATCCCTCTGGAGTCTTGGCTGGTCCTGCATAGAGGACAGGGTAATTCTTGATGTAATCAGGCAATTCCTCGCCAGCATCCAAACGTGCCTTGAGCTTAGCGTGAGCAATGTCACGAGCAACGATGATGGTACCCTTGAGGTTGACACGTGTTGAAACAGGATACTTTGTCAGTTCAGCACGAACAGCATCCATACCCTTATCGAGGTCGATTTCTATGCCCTTCGCACCTTCTCCTGGCTTGCGGTACTCCTCTGGAATCAACTCGCTTGGGTTGGTGTCCATCTTCTCCAACCAAATACCGTCCTTATTGATCTTCGCTTTGATGTTACGGTCAGCAGAACAGCTTACACCCATACCGATAGGGCAGCTTGCACCGTGACGTGGCAGACGGATGATGCGGATGTCGTGAGCAAGATACTTACCACCAAACTGTGCACCGAGACCAATCTTATGAGCCTCTTTGAGGAGCTTCTCCTCGAGATCGATGTCGCGGAAAGCACGTCCTGTCTCGTCGCCAGTAGTAGGAAGATTGTCGTAATACTTGATACTTCCGAGCTTAACGGTGAGGAGGTTCTTCTCTGCAGAAGTACCACCAATCACGAAACAGATGTGATAAGGAGGACAAGCAGCAGTACCAAGGCTCTTCATTTTCTCAACGAGGAAAGGAATGAGTGTTCCCTCGTTCTGGATAGTAGCTTTGGTCATAGGGTAGAAGTAGGTCTTATTAGCAGAGCCACCACCCTTTGCTACCATTACGAAACGATATTCAGCGCCCTCAACAGCCTCGATGTCAATCTGTGCAGGGAGGTTACACTTGGTATTCACCTCATCGTACATATTGAGCGGAGCGTTCTGTGAGTAGCGGAGATTCTCTTGTGTAAAGGTGTTGAAGACACCACGAGAGAGTGCCTCCTCGTCCTCAAAACCAGTCCATACCTGCTGACCCTTCTCACCGTGAATGATAGCAGTACCCGTGTCCTGGCAGAAAGGCAGTACACCCTTCACAGCTGTCTCAGCATTGCGGAGGAACTGGAGTGCCACATACTTGTCGTTCTCTGATGCTTCTGGGTCGGTCAGAATCTTTGCAACTTGCTCATTGTGTGCACGACGGAGCATGAACTCACAATCGTGGAAAGCCTCCTGTGCTAATAAAGTAAGTGCTTCTTTGCTTACCTTCAGAATCTCTTTACCTTCAAACTCACCAACGCTGATACCTTCCTTTGATACCAGACGATACTCGGTGTCATCTTTGCCCAATTGGAACATTGGTGCATACTTGAATTCTGCCATAATGTTTTGTTTACCTGTCTGCCCTTTATCGGTAGGGCAGACAGGGCTTTTTCTATTTGTTTATAATATGTTTTTGTATTCTTTTCTTACTGTTTATTAATAGCCGAAGATTTCTTCTGTTGTCACTCTCTTGATAGGTGCAATCTTTTCTAATGCCTTGAGGTCAAGTTCTTTCTCGTTACCAAGGATGATATACTTGAAGGTCTTGTTAGCAATATACTCCTTCTCGAAGTTGATAACATCCTGTAGTTGCAGACTTGGAAGAGCGTTGTAAATCTTTTCACTCAATGAGCAGTCAAGACCTAAACGCTGTGCTGCAAGATAAGAGGTGAGGATAGCGTACTTAGTTGTACGAGCAGAAGCAAGGCTCTTCATCAAGCTTTGCTTGGCAAGGTCAAAGCCACTCTGGCGTACAGGTACGTTGTTGAGAAGTTTGTTGAACTCTGTTATACAGTCCATCATCTTATCGTTCTGTGTGATGATGTAGGTGTAGAAGCTCTCATTACCTCCTAAACGATAAGGAGATGCATAGACGGCTGAAGCCGAATAAGCCAAACCACGTGCCTCACGCAACTCTTGGAAGACGATGGCATTCATACCACCTCCGAAGTATTCATTGAAGAGGGCGATGATAGGGGCACGGTCGGCAGACCACTTCTGGTTCTGGTTATGGAGCTGAACCATATAGATGTTCTTCGCATCGTAAGGTGCAATGAGAACCTCGTTCTTAGGTGTTGTCTCCTCGGTATAACGCTTGATAGTAGGCACTGCAGCGAACTTCTTTGGTGTCTGGATAGTCTTGCTGACAAGCTGGTCAACCTCTTTCAGGCTTGAAGGACCGTAGTAAAGCACTGTCATCTTATAGTTCTTCAGGTTCTTCAGGAGGTTAAGGAGTTCCTGTGGATTCTTTGATTTCAAGACCTGTTCGCTTGGAATATTGCGAGTAGGGTTGTACTTTCCGTAGGTAGCATAATCTCTGAGGGCAGCGAAGTTAGCCTTTTGGTTGGCTTTGTTATCGCTGCGTGACTTTAGAATCTGCTCTACATAGAGGTCGTAAGCCTCCTTGTCAACCTTTGCATTGTTGAGTAAGTTGTTCAACAGAGCAAGTGCCTGAGGCAGGTTAGAGTTGAGACCACTTAACGTAATGTATGAAACTTCGTTTCTTTCAGAGATGCTATAGTCGCAAGCTAACTTATAGAACTGCTGCTTAATCTGCTCGTTGCTGAGCTTATTAGTACCTAAGTAATCAAGATAACCAGCTGCATAGCTGAGCATTGGGTTATGTTCGTCACCGTAAGGAACTACGAAGCAAAGTGTAAAGAGGTCGTTTGTTTTGTCCTGCTTATAAAGAACAGGAAGACCCTTCTGTGTTGTTGCCTTGGTAAGGTCACGCTTGTAGTTAACAAACTGTGGCTGGATAGGAGTTGTCTTGGTGTTTACAATCTCCTTGAGGAAGTCACTCTGCTTGTCGTTGTTGGTTGGGATTGGAGTGATAGTAGGCTTCTCAACCTTCTTAATAGTAGTGTCGTTACCTTGCTCCTTGTAGACACAAGCGAAGTCGTTACGGAAGAATTGATTAGCAAACTTTACTATCTCTGCCTTTGTTAACTTTGAAATACGATTGAGTTTATCCACCTCCTGCTTCCAGTCTTTGTGGTTGATGAAGGCATCCACATACTGCTTTGCACGGAACTGGTTGTTATCTAACTGCGTATAATAGTAACGCTTGTAGTTGTTAATGATAGATGGCAAGAGATCATCAGAGAAGTTACCCTTCTTGAGTTTCTCAATTTCAGATAAAGCAAGGCTGCGCACCTCCTGCAAAGTCTGTCCACTCTTTGGCTGTCCATAGACATAAAAGACGGAGTAGTCGTTCATATCGGTCACTCCAGCCTCTATCTCTTGTACTTTCAGCTTCTGGCTGAGGTCGAGGTCGAAGAGTCCTGCTTGTCCGTTAGACAAGAGTTGTGCTACAATCTCTAATGTGTCCAGCTGCAGAGAATTGCTTGGTTCAGCGCGCCACCCCATGAAGAGCATAGGAGCTTCCTTACCAACAACAGTCGTATCAACGGGTGCTGTGAGGGCTGGTTGAGCTGGGAACTGTGGGACGTCGATGTGGGCGCTTGGCTTCCAATTGCCAAAATACTTCTCAATCGAAGCTACTGTCTTGTCTGGGTCGAGGTCGCCTGAAAGACAGATAGCGATGTTGTTTGGTACGTAGTATTTGTTAAAATAGTTCTTGATGTTGGTGATTGAAGGATTCTTCAGGTGCTCACCAAGTCCGATAGTGGTCTGTGTACCGTATGGGTGGGTAGGGAAGAGCTTTGCAAAGAGGGCTGCATAGACTTTACGCCAGTCGCTTGAAAGACCGATGTTATACTCTTCATACACCGCCTCCAACTCTGTATGGAAGCCACGGATAACCATATTCTGGAAACGATCACCCTGAACTCTTGCCCAAGTGTCAATCTCATTAGATGGAATATTCTCTACATAGCAAGTTACATCATTAGAAGTATAAGCGTTTGTACCCTCACTACCGATGGCAGTCATCATCTTGTCATACTCGTTTGGAATGTTATAACGAGCTGCAAGTTGTGAGATAGAGTCAATCTGGTGGTACCATTGCTTGCGTGCAGCTGGGTCAGTGATATGACGATACTGCTCAAAACGAGCCTCTATAGAGTCGAGGTAAGGGCGTTCAGCCTCTACATTAGATGAACCAAAGTGGGTAGTACCCTTAAACATAAGGTGCTCTAAGTAGTGTGCAAGACCTGTTGTCTCCTTTGGGTCATTGCGAGAACCCGTGCGCACAGCGATATATGTCTGTACACGTGGCTTCTCTTTGTTGACAGAAAGATAGATTTTCAGACCGTTTTTCAGTGTGTAGATACGTGTCTGCATCGGGTCATTCGGTATGCTCTCATAGCTGTAACGCTGCGCATAAGCCGTCACAGATGCAAATAGGAACAATAGTCCTAAGCTTAGCCCCTGCATGAGGGTACTGTTAAGGAAATGTTTTTTCATACAATCAGTATTTGTTTATTGTTATAATTGGGTAGAGAATGTAATGATTAATTCTCAAAATCAACCTCATGATCAAGGCTATTAACGAACGATTCAAAGACCTCTCTGTCTACATCGCCCATCTCAAACTCCTTCTCGGCATCCTTTTTAATCTCTGCAATCCATGCACGCCGTGCCTCGATATAATCCTGTTTGATGCGTGCATCGTCCTCGGGAGAAATCTCATTAATGCCGTAGTATTCCAGAATCATGCGATAGGTCCATACCCATTGATAGATACGATAGTTTTCGTTAATCTCTCGGAAGCGGTTAACCACCTCTTCTATGGTTTCAAGGCTACCGCTCTTGATATCCTCTATGAGGCGTCGCTCTTCTGATACAGGGAGCAGAAGACCAGAGAGGTCGTCCCATCGTCCGAGTCCTACTTCGGTCTGTGGCTTACCAAAGAAGCCCCATTTGTGTGCACGTTTCAGTACCGCTCCCATGTAGATGCGCAGTGCAATGTCATAATATTTGATACCTTTTCGCAGACTGGTAGCATTGATAACGTATTCATGATAGTTATAAGATGAAACATTGTCACCACTTGCCTGTCGCAGATTCTCAAGTATCTTCTTTCCCTGCAGAATCTCTCCAACAGAGTAAGGTGATAGCCAATCGAAGTTGACAATACTCTTCTGCGTCTGCTGTGGACGCATATCACGCTTTGGCCACTTGCGTATATCACGATAAAGACCAACCGTTGTGATGTTACGACCGGGCACGAGATACATCTTATCAGCCTCTGCAATGAGGTAAGAGAAGGGTAGGGCAGTCGTGTTAGGGTGGTGCATCAGCTTACCGAAACATACAGAGAACGTGCCGATCGTTGCTGGCATGAGCAGATAACTACCACTGGCAGTCTTCGTTCCACGCTCCAAGATGCCCCAGTGCATTGGTCCCATCTTATAGGCATGGTTAGAGAAGTTGGTTCCAGAACCTGCGTTATAGAAAGAGAACATACCACCAATGAGCAGTGAACTCTTATGATGTGAGGCACAGAACGGACCGCAGAAAGCAGCGCACGCCTCACCGTTTGACATAAAGGAATTGGCAAAGAAGACGCTCTGTGAGGCTGTGAAGCCATTGCTTATCTGACAAGCTTCACCCACGAAGCAGTCTTGCATCTTCACACTGTTCACGATACTTGACCCATCTGATATGATAGAGTTCTCACAGATGACACCTGTACCGATGTAAACGCTGGCATATTCAGAGCTGAGAATGGTACAATCGCTCAAACGACTTGCACCAGAAATCTCACAATCGTCCTGAATAACCGTGTTGGTAATCTCCCTTGTGTTGACAATCTTCACATTGTTGCCAATCGTTCCACGTTCTGGATTGGTACGAGCAATCTCCTCTTTTACCAGTCTTCGGATAGCATTCTTGAGGTCTTTGTCGTTGAAATGCTTCACCATAAAGGCTGCAAACTGGCTATTAAGGTCGTGGAAGAAGATCACATTGCCGTCGCCTACCTCATTCAATACCGAGATAAGGTTACCTTCTCCGTATGTAGCTCCCTCCGTAGTCTCCATGACAGAGATGTTAGAGATGAGGCAGTCGTCACCGATAGTATAGTTATTAATATAATTCCCCACCTTCTCAATAAGGCAGTCGTTACCAACGGTCACATTACGTAGGGTTGCATCATTGATACCAGAATGCTTGACGAAGCCTTTTGTTATCTCGACTTCTTTCTGGACACTTCCCAACTGTACGTCACCATAGAACATGACACGGTGGAAGAATTTCGCTTGAAATCCGTCCTCCGCAACCTCTACTCGGCTCCAATCTTCTGCCCAGCAGCTATTGCTCTCGAGTATCTCAATCTCTTCAAAGGTAAGGGAACGATATTGCATAAACTTTTCTTTTAGTTGTTGTTATTAGCCTTATTGGGCTTATTGGGTTTATTAGGCTTATTAGCCCCATTAGTCTTATTAGCCTAATAAGCCCAATAAGGCAAATATGCCCAATAGTCTTTATTCCTCTTCGATATTGTAAAGGAAGTCATTGTAAGGATACTTCTGCACGTGGAGTTCGCGTACTTTCTTGTAAAGCACCTCTCTGAACTCGTCGATATTCTCCTTTTCCTTGGCTGAAATAAAGAGACAGTTGTCATGCTCCTTAGCCATCCATGTCTTCTTCAGTTCGTCCAAGGTGATATTCTCTTTGGTTGCTGGTGTGAGGTCGTCTTCCTCTTTCTCCACCCAATGATAGTTATCAATCTTGTTGAAGATAATCATCGAAGGCTTGTCAGCACAACCAAGTTCAGACAGAGTCTGGTTGACTACCTGTATTTGTTCCTCAAAGTCAGGATGTGAAATGTCCACAACGTGCAAGAGAAGGTCGGCTTCGCGCACCTCATCGAGTGTTGACTTAAACGAATCAACCAAGTCGGTTGGCAACTTACGGATAAATCCAACGGTGTCAGCTAACAGGAACGGAAGATTGTCTACAACCACTTTGCGCACGGTTGTGTCGAGTGTTGCGAAGAGTTTGTTCTCTGCAAATACCTCACTCT
Source organism: Prevotella sp. ICM33 (assembly GCF_000517825.1). NCBI lineage: Bacteria > Pseudomonadati > Bacteroidota > Bacteroidia > Bacteroidales > Prevotellaceae > Prevotella > Prevotella sp. ICM33. Next base: position 12,055 of record NZ_JACD01000055.1, on the reverse strand, counting down.
TAGCCAAGAGGTTCATGGTGGTTGACTTACCCACGTTCGTGTAACCCACCAAGGCAACACGAATCATACGGCCACGGTTCTTACGTTGTGTCACCTTCTGCTTGTCAATCTCAGCAAGTCTTTGCTTCAAAAGGGTCATACGCTGCAAGATGATACGGCGGTCCATCTCCAACTGGGTCTCACCTGGACCACGCAAACCTACCGAACCTTTACCGCCACCAGAGCCTGAACCACCACCCTGACGCTCCAAGTGAGTCCACAGACGTTGCAGACGTGGAAGCATATAGCGGTACTGTGCCAACTCTACCTGTGTCTTTGCGTTGGCTGTCTGGGCGCGCATAGCAAAGATGTCGAGGATGAGAGAGGTGCGGTCTAATATCTTCACACCGAGTTCCTGTTCGATATTGCGCATTTGCTTTGCCGACAACTCGTCGTCGAAGATGACCATACCGATAGGCTCCTCCTCGTCTTCTTTCATCTTGATGTAATCTCTTATTTCTTCAAGTTTACCCTTGCCGACATAGGTAACAGCACTTGGACCTGTCACTCTCTGTGTGAATCGCTTCACAGTGATAGCACCAGCAGTGTCAGCGAGGAACTCTAATTCGTCAAGATATTCCTTCGTCTTGTCCTCGTTCTGGTCCTTTGTAATAAGACCCACAAGGATGGCTGTTTCCGCCTTGACGTCAGATATGATAAATTCTTTCATTCAGTAATTTCTATTATTGCTTATTTTTGTGTTGAAAAGTGTACTTCCCTATTGTTCGAACAGGTATACACTGCCACATGGCAAAGTTACTCATAAAATCTGAAAAATGCTAATGAAAAACGCTGTTTTTATGTCCTTTAACCCAAATCTCATGCCCCCACAATATGTATAATTCTGCTTCTTTGAAATATGGAGTGGTAAAAAGCTATTATAATAAGGCACACAGTGCAACTCTAAATTTGCAGCAAGAAACATAGATTTGCTCTATGGGATATTTCTAATATCCTAAACACAAAAGACATAGCTTGTCAATCCAAACTTCTGAAGACTCCTTTTTGTCCGATTTTTTCACATATTGATTTTTTAGAGACCACCAAATCGCTTGCAAATAACGCCCTTTTGACTTGCAAAAGATGCCCTTTTGAGGTCTTACTAACGCCCTTTTGAACCCTTATTAAGCACCTTTTGGATTGCTTCTTTACAACTGTTTGAAAACAAGTAACTTACATAGGTGTTAAAATATCTCATGTTTACCCCATTTTTCTACCTTTTCTTCGAATGTTTTGTAAATAAATTTCTTTATCTTTGGGTGTATCTTACTCAGGGGACACTAATTACTGGTTTGGGTTTTGGGTAAGGGGAGAGAAAAAGATATTAAAGTTTACTTTTCCTGTCACTGTTGTCACTCTTTTTAGATACTTAACAGGCTATCATACAATGATATAACCTTAAATGTTAAAAGTGACAGGAAACTAAAAACAAACTTGTTTTGTAGTTATATGTTCATTAATACGACTAAGATTAAACGTGAATCTTCAAACCATCGTAGGCAAAGAAAACATCATTTGGAAGGAGTTTTTGTGCCTCTTCATGTAAGCCAATCTTATGGGTGAGATGGGTTAAATAAGTGCGTTTTGCTCCTATCTTTCGGCTGAAATCAATGGCTTCAGATATCAACTGATGGGAGTGGTGCTCACGTTCCCAGCGCAAAGCATTTACAACCAGTGTCTCAACACCTTCAAGATAAGGGAGTTCCTCATCCTTAATAGTTTTCATATCCGTTATATAAGCGAGTTTCCCAAAGCGATAACCGAGGATGGGTAGTCCGCCATGCATCACAGAGATAGGCATCACTTCGATGTCACCAATCGTAAACTTTACATGCGGTTGAATACTATGAAGGTTCAGTTTGGGAACTCCTGGATAAGGATTGTCTGTGAAACAATAAGGGAAATTATGACGTAAGCCGTCACAAGTGTTCTCGTTGGCATACACTTCTATATCCCCCAAGGCGCAATAAGGGCGCACGTCGTCAATCCCTCCTACATGATCATAGTGGATATGTGTAATCAATAAGCCATCAATCTTACGGAAAGGTTGTGGCAACATTTGTTGGCGAAAGTCAGGACTGCTGTCAATGACAATACGCGTCTTTGCCGTTTCCAATAAAGCAGAGGTGCGTAATCGGTTGTCGCGTGGGTCCTTACTCTTACAAACATCACAGCTACAGCCAAGTACAGGGACGCCATTGGAGGTGCCAGTACCGAGGAAGGTGAAGACCTCCCCCAACCCCTCCAAAGGAGGGGAGTGCCTAACGGAATGCTCGTTGTTTATGAGTTCTTCTTGCTTCAAAGGGAATGTTCTTAAAAGTTGGTTTGATGCTTTATAAGCATTTCTTAATTAAAAGCTTATTTATAACGAGTGTTTATGGTTGGATGTTGCAGTTGTTAGGATAAGTCTTAATATTAAACCATACCACAACCTAAAGAAGTAGTTACTTTTGTTTAGCACTCCCCTCCCTTCGGAGGGGCTGGGGGAGGCTTTAATTGGGAAAAGTATTCACCTCTGGATGTATCTCAATTCCAAACTTCTCCTTCACATCATGCTGAATAGTCTGGTAGAGCCTGACTACATCAGCACCTGTTGCACCACCAAGGTTCACCAAAACCAAAGCCTGCTTATCGTAAACGCCTGCAGGACCTAATGCCTTACCCTTCCAACCGCATTGTTCAATCATCCAACCAGCTGGAATCTTTTCATGGTCAGCATCAATAGTATAGTGGGGCATCCGTTCATATTGCACTGCCAACTCCTCGTATTTAGCCTTAGGAACAATAGGATTCATAAAGAAACTACCCGCATTGCCAATCTTCTTTGGGTCAGGAAGTTTCGCGTTACGGATGTCAGTAATCGTCTGACGAAGTTCTGCTGCCGTAGGATTCTCTATGCCTTGTTCAGCCAATGCTGCACGAATATTACCATAATCGAGTTTAGGTTGATAAGTCTTAGAAAGACGATAGGTCACCGATGTGATAAGATACTTATTGCGCCATTCATGCTTAAACTTACTCTGTCGATAGCTGTATTCGCAATCAGCATTCTTGAAATGATGCACTTCACCAGTGGCAATCTCCACCGCTTCAACCTCATCAATTAGGTCTTTAGCTTCCACACCATAGGCTCCGATATTTTGTACAGCACTCGCACCACACTCACCCGGAATGATAGAAAGGTTTTCTGCACCATAGAGATCGTGAGAAACACAATAGTCTACAAAGTCATCCCATACGTAAGCTGAGCCACAACGTACACGTTCTTCGTCGATTTGCTCGATAAAGGAGATGCCAGAGTGGAGTACGGTTCCCTTGAAATCACCAGTGAGTAGAAGGTTACTACCCCCACCGAGAATCAGTAGTGGATAGTCCTCTTCCTTCAAGGAGCGCACAAGTTCCTGTGCTTCCTCTGCTGATTCGTATTCAACAAAACGCTGACATTTGGCGTCAATGCCGAAGGTATTATGCTTTAGTAGACTATAGTTATGTTCTATTTTCATGTTTCTGATATTGTTTTTGCGTTTCCCTTTGTTCCTATTTATAGAAAGGTGTTATTCTTTATGAATCAGATAATCCATAACAATAACATGAATAGCAGGTGCTTCTTAATAAAGAAAGACCCACTACCAAGGTAGGCAGGGGTCTGTTCGTTAATAAGCTACAACCTTCTCTAAGCGCCAACTCTTACCATTCTGCTTAAAGATGAGCTGCGTTTCAGCGCCATTAGACAACCCACGGAAGGTAACAATCCTGCGATCTGTGTCTGAATACTTCTGACCATAAAGGATGTTATAAATCATTTCGTGTGGAAGTTCTGGTAAGAATGATGACCATTCTTCGGCAGGGATAGTGGTGTTGACCACGTTAGTCTCCTCACCATTAGGATCTGGACCAGTATAAGCTAATGGAGTCTTCACAGCCCCTTTACCACCATTGGCGAAGAAGTGTGACAGGAAGGTATAGAAAGATGCGTTATAACTATCCTTGAATGTGATGTTACGAATCTGATTCAACTTCCAGCTACCATCCTGATGATCGAACCAATACTGCTCTATCGTACCTCTCTTTAAATGTATCTTCTCAACGATGACACTATCCAAGTCGGTAGACTTAGAGAACTTCATCTGTTTCTCATTATCAAAGATAAGCGTGTAATAGCCCTGTTTGCGGAAGAAATAATCCATCTTCCAGTTTCCACGAGTCAGCTCCGTAGTCTTTGTACCATTGACTACAGGGAGTGGGAACTTAATACGATTCATCTGCAACTTCTTATTAGCAATAAAGTTAAAGAAGAAGTCATCAAACAATTGGTCTGCAGCCTTTGGCATAGGAGTAGCAGCAATCACCTCCGTGGCAGAGTCAACGCTATCTACAGTGTCAGTGTCTTCTGCTGCCGTAGAATCAGTAGTTGTACTGTCATCGCCATCAACTTTCTTGCTTGTGCAACCTGTAGTAACAGCTACCATAGCTACACAAACACACACAATAAGTAAAAAAGCTTTTTTCATACTCTCTTTTTATTCATCTCAAATTTCCTGCAAATGTACAATATTTATTTCTAATAAGATAGGATTTTTATAAATTTATATTAGGGTAATTTCTCCGTTACGATTATAAATTGTACCTTTGCAGGAAAATAATCAAGAACTATGTTATTAGACAAGATAGAAGAACTTCTCAAGGAAGTGAGCGCACTCACGGCTAAGAGTGCTGATGATGTGGAGCAACTCCGTCTGAAATACCTTAGTAAGAAGGGTGAAATCAATGCGTTGATGGGCGAGTTTCGTAATGTGGCAGCCGAACAGAAGAAGGTTGTCGGCATGAAGATTAATGAACTTAAGCAGAGTGCACAGGATAAGATTAACGAACTCAAGGACCAGCTTGAAACAAGTGAGGCACAGAATGATGATATCGACTTGACACGTACTGCTTATCCTATTAACCTCGGTACACGTCATCCGTTGACTCTTGTAAAGAACGAGATTATTGATATCTTTGCTTGTATGGGTTTCACTCTCTATCAGGGTCCAGAGATTGATGACGACCAGCACGTGTTTACTATGTTGAACTTTGCTGCTGATCATCCTGCACGTGATATGCAAGATACCTTCTTCATTGAGCGCAGCAGCACAATGGACGTTACGAAGAACGTTCTTCTCCGTAGCCACACTTCTAATGATGAGGCACACTATATGTCTACACACGAACCTCCAATCCGTGTGCTTTGCCCAGGTCGTGTATATCGTAATGAGGCTATCTCGGCTCGTGCACACTGCTTCTTCCATCAGGTAGAGGGTCTTTATGTTGATAAGAATGTTAGCTTTACCGACCTAAAGCAGGTGCTTCTCACCTTTGCTCGTGAGATGTTTGGTGCAGATACAAAGATTCGTCTTCGTCCAAGCTATTTCCCATTCACTGAGCCAAGTGCAGAGATGGATATCAGCTGTAACATCTGTGGCGGTGAGGGCTGCGGTTTCTGTAAGCACACTGGATGGGTTGAGATTCTTGGTTGTGGTATGGTTGATCCACACGACCTTGAGGCTTGTGGTATTGATTCAAGCGTATATACAGGTTATGCCTTCGGTATGGGTGTTGAGCGTATTGCTAACCTCAAATATCGTGTAAGCGATCTCCGCCTCTTCTCTGAGAACGATACTCGCTTCCTTCGCGAGTTTGAGGGAGCGTAGTGTTGGGTGAAAGGTGTTAAGTGTTAGGTGTTGATGGGCACTTAGGTGTTGGTTGATGAATAATGGGTGTTGATGATTTGCCCTTTCTATACTTGACATCTTTGAGTTATACGCTGTAAAAGTAAAGACTTTATAGAATTTTGATAATAAGTAATGGGTGTTGATGATGTTTTACGCTATTCATCAACACCCATTTTCGTTTCTATATATTCTGCTCAATGATTCGTTTCTGATAATGGATAACCCCAAAACTATCAGATGTCTCCCACTTCCTAAGGCTATTCTAACTTCTTTCTAACAGCATATACCATTCGTATCAACAATGTTCTTTTATGTAGTCATTGTCTAATAAGATTACTATTAAGCCTTAACACTATATGTGCGGAGCCTTAACACAACACGTGCGGGGGCTCTGTACGTTCGTTGAAGAGGGGTGCGAGCCTTATTCTTGACATCCTCTTTATATAAAGACGATGATGACTTTATATAAATATAATGGTGACTTTATATAAAGACTATGATGACAACCCCCCTCGAAAAAGCCCATCATAGTTATCACCAACACCTCTCACGTAGCATATCATCACCACCTAACATCCACCACCTACCACCCAAGTGATCATCATCACCTAACATCCAACACCTATCACCCATCACCCTACAATATTTCTCGTGCTATCCACGCACAAGCTTCCGCATCAGCGAGGGCGTGATGGTGGTCGGTTAGTTCATAACCACAGGCAGAAGAAACCGTATGTAACTGATGGTCGGGGAGGTGAGGGAAGTGGTGTCGTGCAGCCTTCAGTGTATCAAGGAATTCATAATCAGGGTAATCCATTTGGTAGGTATAGAAGGATGCCTTCAGACATGATTTGTCGAAAGATGCGTTATGGGCTACAAGTGGTAAGCCTTCAATCATTGGTTCTATCTGCTTCCATACTTCACAGAATACGGGTGCACCGTCAGTATCTGCACATGTAAGTCCATGCACCTGCGTACACCGCCAATGATAATGATTCGGTTCGGGCTGTATAAGAGAATAGAAGCTATCGACAATCTCTCCTCCTCTTACTATCACCACGCCCACCGAGCATACACTACACCGCTCAAAGTTTGCTGTTTCAAAGTCAATCGCTGCAAAGTCCTGCATAGTTTTATATTAAATGGTTGAGCCATCTATCGTTTGTTAATTTTATAGATGAGGCTCAATGTTGTATAACGTAAGGTTGCTATATGCAAAGTTACAACTTTATTTCTATTCTTTTAACTTGATAACGAGTTATTTCCAATCTTTTTCTTACTTTTGCAGGAGGAGCATCTACTGCTATAAAAATACTTTCTATGGAAGCAAATAATTACACACCAAGTTTAGATAAATATCAAGTTCCAGTTGTTGAGGCAAGTCAGGGATATCATCTTGTGCTTGCATCACCGGGCTGTGGTAAGACACATATCCTCGCAGAGAGGATAAGATACGCACGAGAAAGGGGTGTGAAGTATGAGGATATGCTTTGTCTTACGTTCACGAATCGTGCTGCAAGAGAGATGACCAACCGTATTCAAAAGGTGGTGGGAGGTGATTTCTCTGAACTGATGGTGGGTAATGTGCATCGTTTTTGTTCTAAGTTCCTCTTTGAGCAGGGACGTATACCAGCCGATTCTGCCATTATTGACGACGAAGAGGCGGTGAGTATTATCGCTGATTATCGCAATGAGGACGAAGAAGGAGTAACAAGAGACTTCAATCGATACAAAGGTTATCAGACGATTATCTTCTTTCAGCATTTCATCTATCAGATGGAACACCAGCATCCATGGAAGTATTACCTTCATCCAGAGAGTTTCACGGATGATGATCGAGAAGCTGTAAAGCATATCTGTGCCTCACAAAAGATTGAATACGACGAGCAGGCAGTAGTGAATATCTATCATCATGCACAGGAATACATGGATGAGGCGAATGCACCCGGGCTTGACGGAAAGACAGCAGATAGGATTCGTGTACTCCTTTGGAAGATGTATTACGCTAATTGTTATGCCCGATACAAGGAGGAGAATCACCTCTTTGACTTCGAAGACTTACTGCTCTATACTTATGATATCTATCGTTCTGACCCTACCTGCAAGCGTTATCCATGGATACAGGTCGATGAAGTGCAGGATCTTAATGGTATGCAGCTTGCTATTATCGACTTACTGACAGCAGAAGACAACCCGATGGTGATGTACTTAGGCGACGAACAGCAGGCTATCTTCTCTTTTATGGGGGCGAAAGTGGAGACACTAACCCTCTTGAAGATGCGCTGTAAGGGTAATATTCATCATCTGCAGCGTAACCACCGTTCACCAAAATATCTACTTGACGTCTTTAATGACTACGCAGAAAAGCAACTGAAGATAGACCGCGAACTACTCCCTCTTTCCGATAATGACACTAAGGCTACGTCGGGAGACTTGAGAATCATACATAGTAGTACGATAGAAGCCGAACACAAGGATATTACCACTGAGGCACTCTCCCTTTACGAGCAGAATAAGGAGGAGCGTACAGCCGTCATCGTTAGTGCTAATTCGGATGCTGATCGTATCAGTGAAGCTATGACGGAAGCAGGGCTGACTCACTTTAAGGTGTCTGGTCGCGACCTCTTCGATACACCAGATGTCAAGCTATTGTTGGCACATTTGAGTGTACTCTCTAATGAACATAATTCTATAGCGTGGACACGTATCATGAAAGGGGTGCGTGCCTTCCCTTCTCATGCCCTTGCTCGCCGATTTAATTGGAAGCTAAAGCAGTTGGCACTGTCGCCATCCGACTTCCTTCTCTATCCCGAAAGCTGTTACACAGCAGAGTTTCTTCGTGCCTACAACGAGGAAGAAATTGTTGTATTCGATACTGAAACAACAGGCTTGAATGTCTTTCAAGATGATATTATAGAGATTGCTGCCATCCGAATCAAGGGTGGGGAAGTGGTTGGCGAACCGCTTGACCTCTACATAGAGACCGATAAACCGATTCTACCAATGCTCGGTGATAAGGAGAATCCGATGTATGCTATCTATCATGAGAAGATGTCTACTGGCGAATTACTCTCTCCCTCTGATGCCTTACGACGTTTCCTTGCCTACGTTGGGACCAGTCCTATCCTTGGTCATAACGCCAACTATGATTACAACATAGTGGACAATAATCTGCAACGTTACTGCAATGACACGATGCAGGCACATGATATTCGTTGCTTCGACTCGCTCAAACTGATAAGACTATTGGCTCCGAGCCTTCATTCTTATAAGTTGGAAAGCCTGCTTGAAACCTTCCAGTTGGCGGGTGTTAATAGTCATCAGGCGATTGATGATGTGAAGGCAACGGTCAGTCTTGTACGCCTCTGTGCTGAGAAAGCACGTGAGAAGCAAGCACAACAAGAGGCTTTCATCCGTCATCCGAAGGTGAAACCCTTTGCCAATGTGCTCCGTAGCAATTATGGCGAATGCTATCGAGAGGCTGTCAACCGACTCTATAAGCTATCAACCGACCATGAGCCAGCCCTTGTCAGCGAGCTCTCCGCTGCTTATAACGCCTTTCATTCCGATGGTTTAATCAATGACATTCCCCGATTAGACTATATCCTCCGTTATCTCCGCATAGACATGCTGACGGATGAGACGGTCGCTAATGCCCTTGCACCACAGCTCTCGCAGTATGTAATGGATATTAATACGCTGAAAGAAGCCGACTTCTGCAATAGTAAGAGTATTCTTGAGCGTATCTATGTGACGACCGTTCACAAGGCAAAGGGACTGGAGTTTGATAATGTTATCATCTTTGATGCAGCCGATGGGCGCTACCCGAACGCCTATAACAAGACGAAACAGCAAGACGAAGAAGATGCTCGTAAGTTCTATGTAGCCATGTCACGTGCTAAACGTAGGCTTTTCATCGCCTATGCTCTGCAGAGGGTTGACCGCCACGGAAGGGTTTTCAATCGTGATTTGACACCCCTAATGGATAGTATTCAAAAGTATTTTAATTAGGATTCAGCTATATCAAATAACTGATATAAGATAAGAAAGTAATAGATGAAACGATATATTTTGTCTATCATTTGTTTAAAAAAGAAATGATTTGTATCTTTGTAGCGTTAAAATGAAATGTTAGATAGCTAAAGAAAAGATATAAACTAAATCTTTCTTGTATTCATAAACAAATAAAATCAGGATAATATGACAAAAGAAAAGTTCTTCTCTGCAATGGGATGGGTTGGTATGGTGACAGCAGTTTTAATGTATGTTTTCTACCTGCCACAGATACAAAGTAACCTCGCAGGCAACAAAGGATCTTTTATTCAGCCATTTATGGCAGGTGTAAACTGTACCTTGTGGGTTGCTTACGGTTTGTTCAAGGAGAAGCGCGATTGGCCAGTAGCAATTGCTAACACACCGGGTATCATCTTCGGTTTTGTAGCTGCTTTCACTGCATTGTAAGTTCAAAACAATATAAAATGTGCGTCCTCTTCATTCTTTCGGGTGAAGAGGATTTTTCTTTTATGGCTGAAAATCAGTAGAATTACATTGTCGTATGCAAAACTTTTACTATCTTTGGCGTAGCTAATAGCACCTATTTTAGAACACTACAAACGAACAACAACGATGCATATGAAACGATATCAAACAGTACTAACACTGCTCTTTCTCTCCTTTCTACTGACTGCTTGCAAGACAAAGACGGCTGGTGGGCAGAAGGATTCGGGAGTCGCAGCAGGTCGTTTCCCTGACCAGAGGGAATATCTAAAGGAGTTCAAGGACGACATAGTCATCATGGAATGTGGAGATTACGACTTCAACACGGCTCCAATAGGTATCGGAAATAAGTTCTTTACACTGTTGCATGGATGGGTATATACCGATGGAGTCCTCTCGCATACCATAACAGGTCAGGGACTGACAGAGGGTATCTTGGTGCAAGACTTCCCCAATTATGAGGATTTGAAAGAATATGGTGGCTATTATGTTTCGGATAAACCCTATATCAAAATGAATCTTTATCGCACGAAGGATGCCGTTTGGTTTATGAATAAGCGGTATCCTATCGCAAGAGAAAATGCTGACAGTATCTTCTCGCCATTAATGAAAAGTGCGAATGAGAAGACTGGTTCGGTTTGGATATTTGTAGGGGATATTCCCTTGAAGAGTAAGTAATTGTGACGTATGAAGACGGTTCTAATACTCTTTTCTTGCTTCTTTCTGCTCTCTTGTACGACGAGGACGAGGAAGGCAGAGGCTGTTCATTCTCCATACGACACGGTGTCAGTCTACGTAAAGGACGAAGAAGGACAGAAAATATACAATGTTGTTTCTGAGAAGGCAGTAACGGCTAATGGTGACTCGCTGTTTGATAAGAGGCGAACAGAGGTGCCGAAACAACTGAGTGACAAGGAGTTTGAACTCGCAAAGGCTGTCGTAAGGAAGTATATTCATGGGCATCAAGATGAGTTTCTTCCCTTTGACTCCTATTTTCAGCAATACTTAGGTTATAAGAAAGAGGGTGTTTTAATGGCGGATGTAGCTTTGTTCTCATATTATAGCGTCATCTATCAAAAGGGGGTTGCAGGGATTACTCGTGAAGACTATAGGGTGAAATTCAAGTTTCTGAAGGACCTTAGCAAGGAACGTAAGAGGCTTACAATAAACTTAGATAAAGGAGTTATCGTAAATGAATAGGACGATTTTAGACACGTTACTTATCTTTTTTGTCGTACAAAGCTAACTGCTTTCTCCTCGTTCCATGGCAAGCCTTTGATAATCAGTATACTATCGTGTAACTCTATGACTTTACAACGGTTGGTATCTTCTTCCTCATAGACTAAAAAAAGAGAGTCGTTCACAAAGTGATAACTATTAAACCACCTGCAAGTATCGCCTATGCCTGGGTCGTATGCAACGGTAGAATCCGTCACTTCAAGGATTGGATACATACCAATGTCTGTCTTTTCCACACCTGCCCAGTTCCCTATAAATTCTTTGGGATAAACGGGTCCATCGTTCCTGCTGCAAGCAACGAGCAAAACTGACAAGAGAATAGAAAGTAAGTAGTATCTCATACCTCACGAATTTACCAATATCAACAATCACGAATAAGTGCATATGTCCTAAAAGGCTGACCAAAACAGAATTTTAGTCTATACCCCTTTTATGTAATAAACGCCATTACCACCATAAAATTGCTTAGTAGAATTGTTTTCTCTTGATGATTACAAAAGTCGTAAAATACGGTTCTTCCGAAATATGGAGTGATAAACTAAAAGTCTTATATAATAGGCACACGGAGT
>NZ_JACD01000054.1:0-85307 GCF_000517825.1 Prevotella sp. ICM33 | reverse complement strand
CTTGCCAGGTGGCTTGTTTTGTAAAGCGGATGCAAAGGTATACAGAATTTCCGTTCCCACCAAATGTTTTGAAGATTATTTTTTCAAGAAATGAACTTTTTTATTTAAAATTGACCCAAATCAACTAATTTGCTTAAAAATGATTATTTTTGCACCCTAAAATAAGATTTAAAAAGAATGAGACATAAAAAGGAGATTGTTAAGATTGGAGAGCATACTTGCATCCTACATAGCGAAGAAAACGTAAAGTTTTTCATTATTCAACCCGTTGACAGTAATGACACAGAGGAGTTGGAGCGACAAATCACCTATATAGAAGACAACTCGCAGACACCATTCATACATATTGCTGTTCGTATAAATAAATGGAATGCCGAGCTAACCCCTTGGCCTGCTCCCCCTGTATTTGGAAAGGTTCCCTTTGGTGATGGCGCTCATTCCACCTTATTATATATATTAGAACAACTTATCCCGACCTTAAAGACACAATTTGCTTTAGAGCTCAACAAAAGCAATACCATCTTAGGAGGATATTCATTAGCAGGCCTTTTTAGTCTTTGGGTAAGTTATAAACAGAATGTTCCTTTCCATGGAATTGTCTCAGCATCCCCTTCAGCATGGTATACAGGTTGGTTAGACTATGCCAACTCCCACCAGCCACAAGTAGAACACGCATATCTCAGCCTTGGCGACAAAGAAGAGAAAACAAAAACAAAAATGATGTCAACTATCAGTAAAGACATCCTTCGCCAAGAACAAATATTCAAAGATAAAGGTGTCAATTGTAAGATGGAATGGAATGAAGGCAACCATTTCCAAGACAACGGAGTCAGAATTGCAAAAGGATTTGTCTGGTTGATGCACCAATAAAAACACTGACTATTCCCTTCAAAAGAGAGAATAGTCAGTGAAAAGGGCTAATGAAAAGTCATTTCTCAACTTCAAAGCCAAATATAATTCAATCCAACTTACAGAATTAAGAAAGTTTATTTAATCCCCGCAAGGCGTCTTGCCTCAGGCGAAAGGAACTTTCCTATCTTCTTATAAGGAACAGTAAAGGTAGGCATTCCGATAGCATAAGCACCAATCTCATAGAATCCATAGATAAACACCACACCCTCTGGAGAAAGATAAACACCATTTCCTGGTAATGGGATAATACCATTCTCAAGAGAAAGCCCATCCATATCTTCCTTTACACGGCTTTCAACATCATTCTCTTTTTCATACCACCCTCTGAAATAGCTTTCAACACCAGTTCTAAGGATAGGTTGAAGTGCTTTTATATCCTTCGGACTCAATACATTCCGCAGCATAACACCCGTCTTCTTGTCGAAAGTAGCCCCATATTCTGAAGCCATTCCATGCGCACCACCTGAATATGTGTAAAAAGAAGAATAGTACGTAACATAACGTTCCGTTTCATTTAGCTTCATTATAAACTTAGAAATTTCTGGTTTCCAAGCCACATCTGGGTCATCAATTTCATCTAAAGTTTTGCTTATACTCTTATAAGCATTCTTAGCATAGTAGTTTATCATTCCCTTACCATCTGCAATATTGCTATAAGGTTTAGACTCTACGCCCTCATCACTATAGTCATCTCCAATCCATACCAACTCAGACGAGAGGTAAGCACGGAGAGAATCGACCAGTGGTTGAGGACCAGACACAGGGAAGGAATAAGCAAGATCAACGTCACCCTTCTTTGTACTATAAGACTTACCAATAGAATCAACCACCAATGGTACGTCTTTCTTTTTTACAACAGAGTCAGCTATCAAAGAAGGAGAGGTCACAGAGTCCTTCACTTTCTCCGCAGCTGATACCTTCTCACCTTTGCATCCAGCCATAGTAGTTATAAACAAAAGAGATGCTAAAAGGAATGAAAAATTTTTATTATTCATATCAACTAATGCTTGTTAAGAGACAACAAAAATAGTCATTTCCCCTTTTATTTCCAAAACATTCCCTACTTTTGTTGTATAAGGAAAGTAACAAAGCACATTCTATAGGCTTATCCCATAGAAAATTAGTCCATAGAACATGCTCTTAAAAAGCTATAGAAAAGATGAAGATTAGTATTGTAGGGACAGGGATGATAGCTACAGAAGTTATCTCACTACTCAAGACAGAAGTCAAAGGGATAGAAATCACCAGTATATTCTCACATAGCAATGAGGAAAAAGCAGAACTTCTTGCGAAGATGAATCATATTGGACGTATATATACCGACTATGCTCAATTACTAAAAGAAGACAAAGCTGACTTCGTTTATATCGCTTTAGTCAACAATGTCCATTACGAATTTACACGTATGGCATTAGAAGCTGGTAGGAATGTAATTGTAGAAAAGCCTTTCACCCTCACGATTGCCGAAGCAGAAGAGCTTGCAACAATGGCACGAGAAAGAAAGCTCTACCTCTTTGAAGCTATCTCTCCACTCCATACACCTAACTTCCGCATGGTCAAAGATAGCCTAAAGAAGATTGGTCCCATCCACTTTGTGCAGTGTAATTTCTCACAATATTCAAGTAAGTACGAACGCTATTTACAGGGTGATATTGCCCCTGCATTCAACCCTGAATTAGGAGGTGGTGCACTGAACGACCTCAATGTCTACAATATCAATATTGTCATCGGTCTTTTCGGACAACCTACCGCAACACAATATTTTGCTAACCGAGGTCACAATGGCATTGATACCTCAGGTGTAATGGTTCTCTCCTATCCTACGATGACCGCGACCTGTACCGCAGCAAAGGATTCAAGTAGTCCATCATTCATTCTCATACAAGGAGAAAAAGGGTGGATACACATCCCAACACCCGCCAACGAGTTTGGTAGTGTAGAAATCATGAAACAAGGAAAACTAACCAGCTATCGCCGTAACGCCTATGAAAGCCGTCTTGCCCATGAGTTTATGGACTTCAAAGATGTATGGGAAAAGAAGGATTACAAGCAGATGGAAGAATGGCTTGAAAGGTCAGTGGAAGTAGTGAGGGTGATGAGGTAAAAAAGCCTCACCCCCAAAAGCCTCACCCCCAAAAAGCCTCACCCCCAACCCCTCTCCGAAAGGAAAAAGAAAGGAGCCTCACCCCCGACCCCTCTCCGAAAGGAGAGGGGAGTAATTACTGAAAAGGGGGGTAAGGAATGAACTGTTTACGGGGAAGGGTTTTATAAAATTATAAAATAAAAAAGGGCACTCAGTTATTGGGTGTCCTTTTTTATATCATTTTTTGAATTACTTCAAAGCTTGTTCAATGTCTGCGATGATGTCATCAACATTCTCAATACCAACAGAAAGACGGATTAAGTCTGGTGCTACTCCAGCCTCACGGAGTTGTTCGTCTGTCAACTGGCGGTGAGTATGACTTGCCGGATGCAGAACACAAGTACGTGCATCAGCTACGTGAGTGACGATAGAAACAAAGTCTAAGCTATCAATAAACTTGATGGCGTCTTCTCGTGAACCCTTCAAACCAAAGGCTATGACACCACATGAACCATTTGGAAGATACTTCTGTCCCAAAGCATAATACTTATTTGAAGGAAGACCACAATAGTTCACCCATGCCACCTTCTCATTCTTTTCCAACCACTCAGCTACCTTCTGTGCATTATCACAATGCTGCCTCATACGAAGGTGTAAGGTCTCAAGACCAATATTAAGCAGATATGAATTCTGCGGTGCAGGAATACTTCCAAGGTCTCTCATCAACTGAGTAACGAGCTTCGTTATATATGCCAATTTACCAAACGACTTCGTATAAATGAGTCCATGATAACTCTCATCAGGAGTGGTCAATCCTTGGAACTTCTCACTATATGCTTCCCAATCAAAGTTACCAGAATCGACAACAACACCACCAACCTGTGAGGCATGTCCATCCATATACTTTGTCGTAGAATGAGTGACGATATCACAACCCCACTCAAAAGGACGACAGTTGATTGGTGTAGCAAATGTATTGTCAACTATCAGTGGTACACCATGCTTATGAGCTATTCCTGCAAAGCGTTCGATGTCAAATACCTTACCTCCTGGGTTAGAAATCGTCTCACCAAAGAAACATTTTGTATTTGGTTGAAAGGCTGCCTCAATCTTTTCATCATCCCACTCAGGATCAATGAAGGTACACTCAATGCCCAACTTCTTCAGTGTTACACCAAAGAGATTATACGTTCCGCCATAGATTGTGTTAGAAGTCACTAAATGGTCGCCTGCTCCACAAATATTAATGATAGCATAGAAGTTAGCAGCCTGACCCGAAGAAGTCAGTACAGCACCAACGCCACCTTCAAGGGCTGCAATCTTCTTGGCTACAGCATCATTGGTAGGATTAGCCAAACGAGTATAGAAATAACCGCTATCCTCCAAGTCAAACAAACGTGCCATTTGCTCACTGGTCTCATATCTAAAAGTTGTACTCTGATAAATGGGTAGCTGCTGAGGTTCACCTTTCTTAGGTTGCCAACCACCATGAATACATATAGTTTCAAGATTCCTTTTCATATCTTTATTTGCTTTATTGTTTTTATTCTTGAGTTCGATTGCAAAGATATAACAAAACCATTTACTATCAAAATTTACTGTATAATTCAGAAAAATATACTATCTTTACCCCATATTCCCAACAAACAGTAGAATAATATTCTGCAAAAACAAAATATATCGAAATGAATAATAATGAGACTTTAGATGAAACCGACCGTAAAATCCTACGTATTCTACAGCGCAACTCCGATCTTACGGTAAAAGAATTAGCTGCAAAACTCCACCTTTCAACCTCTCCCACGTTTGAGCGACAGAAGCGATTGGAGCGTGATGGCTATATAGAAAGATACATGGCGGTTGTGAATCCTC
Organism: Prevotella sp. ICM33; assembly: GCF_000517825.1. Taxonomy (NCBI): domain Bacteria; kingdom Pseudomonadati; phylum Bacteroidota; class Bacteroidia; order Bacteroidales; family Prevotellaceae; genus Prevotella; species Prevotella sp. ICM33. The sequence goes on along the minus strand of NZ_JACD01000054.1, from coordinate 80,440 downwards.
ATAAGGTTGGCAATGGCATTATGGTTTTATGTAATATCAGACTGAAACAACACTCTCAAGAACTCATACAAGAGTTTATGGACGTTGTGCAGAATCTTGAGGAAATAACAGAGTGTTATAACACCAGTGGTGACTACGATTTTCTTATTAAAGTATATGCGCATGACATGAAAAGCTATCAACAATTCATGCTCAACACGCTTGGTACGATTAATTGTATAGGAAGTCTGCATAGTATCTTCGTTATTGACGAAACAAAGAATACACATGGAGTACCCATCTCTATGCTTTGAGTTGTGAGGAGTTAATGGCTTATCTAAATCGGCAATGATGTCCTTAACTGGTCTTTCGGTCCCTAATAGTTATCGTGCGGACGCTCCGCACATGTTGTGTTGATGGTGAACACATGTTGTGCGAATGGCGAACACCAAATGTGTTGAAGATTAAATGAACTGCTCTATGTGGTTAATGAAAGTGCAACCGAATGTTAGAACCCGTCAAGTGGTGATACTATAAGCATTCAAGAGATGGAAGTCATGATATAGTAAAGGCAAGGACACACATTGATGCCCCTGCCTTTATCTTGTTTAATCATACTCAAAATTTTATGCGTCTTGCTGTCGAACACCCATACGAGCCTCAACAACATTGACTACATAGTCGCCTAATTTCTCGCACTCCTGAATGATGTCCATGTACATTGTTCCTACTGCATAGGTGTACTTATGGTCGTTCACATCGTTGATATTCTGCGAGCGTAACTGATTGCGGTAGTTATTAATCTCGGTCTCAATATTGAACGAACGGTTCACATCGTTGTCCTGACGGTGACCAACAAGAATACGATTCATCTGTGTCAGAGCATCGTCTGTCAACTCAAACATCTGATGCATGTGGTCATACTGCTCCTGTGTGAAGTCTTCCTTACTATTGATAAGACGGCTGCAAGTACGAGCAATGTTATAACAAGCATCTCCGATACTCTCCAACTCAGAGATTTCACGAAGCATAGAGCGTACCTTCTCCTTGGTTTCATCACTCAGGTGAGCATTAGAAACTTGGTCGAGATACTTCGCAATCTCTATCTCCATATTATCAGAAATACCTTCATACTTCTCAATACGACTATAGAGTTTGGTGAATTTATCTGTATCTTTCTCGCCAAGTAGCTCACGAACCATACCGAACATACGCTGAATACGCTCAGCAAACGACTTTATCTCCTTTGAAGCCTCAAGCACTGAAAGCTCCGGAGTCTTCATGATACCAACCTGAATAAAGTGCAGACGAAACTCGTCTTCGTCCTTGTTTGCCTTTGGTTTGATAATAATGCAGACAAGCTTCTCTAAATACTTGATTGGTCCAACGAGGATAGCTGTGTTGGCAAGGTTGAAGGTTGTGTGGAAAGCAGCAAGCACAAAACTTAGCTTAGCAGCATTAGCAGCAAAGCCAGGCGCGCCCTTTGGCATATTTACATCATAACCCACCCAATCGCATACCATATTGATAAAAGGATGGAAAACACATAATACCCAGAGAACACCAAAGACATTGAATACCATGTGAGCCATAGCAGCTCGGCGAGCCTGTGTGTTTGCTGTCAAAGCAGCGAGGTTTGAGGTTACAGTTGTACCAATATTTTCACCCATTACGAGTGCAATACCCTGATAAATAGGCAATACTCCCGTTGAACAAAGAATCATCGTGATAGCCATAATAGCGGCAGAACTCTGCACACACATGGTCAGCACACTACCGATAAGTAGGAAAACGATAGTTGTTACGAAGCTTTGTGGGTCAAAATGACTAAAGAAATCGAGTACAGCCTGATTGTGCGCAAGGTCCATATCGATACCTGTCTGACGTAGGGTTCCCAATCCCAAGAACATAAATGAGATACCAAAGAGGAAGTCACCAATGAGTTTACGTCTCTTAGAGTAGATCAGTACGATACCAATAAAGAAGGCTGGCCATACAAAATCAGTAATGTTAAACGAGAAACCAGCCGACATAATCCATGCCGTCAGCGTCGTTCCAATGTTCGCTCCCATGATAACAGAGATGGCTTGCACCAATGTCAGCAATCCAGCATTCACAAAACTGACTGTCATTACAGTAGTTGCAGTTGACGACTGTACGGCAGCTGTGATGAATGTACCCGTAAGAATACCCGTAAAACGATTAGTTGTCATTGCACCAAGGATGTGGCGCAACTGCGGACCTGCCATTTTCTGCAGTGCCTCACTCATTGCCTTCATTCCGAACATCAGCAAAGCTAATGCACCAATGAGCTTAAAGAAAATCCAAATCGACATATAATAACTTAATTTGTGATGTCTGTTTCTTGGATATTTGCAAAACTTTCCCTAACTTTACAATCCTATTTACCAAAGGACAATATTGTTCCCTGACATAATTTTAACCATCAATGATTATGAGACAAGTACTGCATATCCGTTGCAAAAATAATAAAAAAACTCAAGAAGTCCCAATTGGAAGTACACTTTCTGACATTTATAAAGAAATTAATCTTCAAATGCCTTATGGACCAGTGAGTGCGAAAGTAAACAATAAGGTGGAAGGACTCCATTATCGTGTCTATCATAATAAGGACATAGAGTTTCTCAACCTGCTTTCACCATCAGGTATTCGCACTTACACCCGCTCGCTCTTCTTAGTGCTTTGCAAGGCTGTTCACGACCTCTACCCCACCAGTTCTGTAGTCATAGACATCCCTGTTTCAAATGGTTACTACTGTAACTTAAAGCTCGGACATGAGATTACAACAGAGGATGTTGACCGTATCCGTACACGAATGCAGGAGATTATCGACGCTAAGATGCCTATCCAGCGTTACGAAACAACAACCGAGGAGGCTGTAAAGATGTTCACTGAATTAGGTGACATTCAAAAGGCTAAACTCCTTAAAAGCAGCGGTAGCCTTTATTGTGTCTATTATGTGCTTGACGATTATAAGGATTATTACTATGGCTCGATGCTTACCAACACGAGTCAACTTCATCTCTTTGGGTTGGAGCCTTACTTTGATGGAGTCCTCTTGCGCATTCCTTCTACACAAGACCCTTCTAAATTAGGTGAATTGATACGTCAAGACAAGATGTTCGAGGTGTTCAAAGAGCATCATAGATGGCAGAGTATCTTAGGCATTAAGACGGTGGGCGACTTCAATGAAGCGGTAAAGAATGGACAGGCAACCGACCTTATTAACGTCAGTGAGGCTCTGCAAGAAAAGAAGATATCGCAGATTGCCGATACGATTGCTGCACGAAAAGAGATAAAGGTAGTACTCATAGCTGGTCCATCTTCGAGTGGTAAGACAACTTTCTGCAAACGTCTTTCTGTCCAACTATTAGCAAGTGGTGTGAAACCAGTACAGATTTCCTTAGATGACTACTTCGTTAACAGGACTGAAACACCAAAAGATGAGAACGGAGAACTTGATTACGAGAGTATCTATGCACTGAATATTCCACTTATCAATGAGCAGTTTAATGCACTTTTCCGTGGTGAAGAGGTGGAACTACCAAAGTATAATTTCCAAACTGGAATGAGTGAAAAGAGCGGTAAAAAACTGCATCTTGGAGAGAACAACATACTACTTGTGGAAGGTATTCATGCGCTCAACCCTGCACTGACAGAGCAGATTGCAGACGACAAGAAGTTTAAAATATACGCATCTGCCCTCACTACGATCCTGTTAGACGACCATAACTATATCCCAACAACCGACAATCGACTACTTCGTCGTATTGTTCGCGATTACAAATATCGTGGTTGTTCTGCACAAGAAACAATCCACCGCTGGCCAAGTGTACGTGCTGGTGAGAACAAGTGGATTTTCCCTTATCAAGAGCAGGCGGATGTAATGTTCAACACAGCCCTCCTCTTTGAGCTTGCCGTTATCAAACCGCAGGCGGAAGAGGTATTGGAACAAGTGCCAGAGAACTGTGAGGAATATGCTGAAGCCTATCGCCTGCGCAAGTTCCTCAAGTATTTTGCACCACTACCTTTCCGCAATCTCCCTCCAACCTCCCTACTCAGAGAGTTCTTAGGAGGTAGTTCATTTAAGTATTAGATACGCTTCTAACATATAAAAGGTGCGCCTTTGACTCTCAAAAGTGCACCTTTTATTTTATTAGCTATCATCAGTTTCTCATTGTTCATTGACCTTAGCACACAAAGAGACAAAGCTATTACTTTATTTTACGTTCCAACACTTTCAGCAAATCAAGAGGGTGTCTCTTCATATCTTTCAGTGAGAATCCATAACTCTGCAAGTACTCATCCATCTTTGGGAAACAACCTAATGTTAGTTACTTTTACGTAATACAACTCTTTTCTGACATTAAATTAATTCCACATTAATAGCCTATTGCGAGGTGTTTAGCCATCCGCACCATTCGTGCGAACCAACAACACCATTCGTGCGAACCAACAACACGACACGTGGGTATAACAACAGTACCTCTAAAGATGAGAAAAAGGAGACATTATGTTCATTATAACGAATATAATAAACTGCAAAACAAGGTAACTTTACTCAGTTTTAAAATGCAAAAAGCAAAGGCATAAAAAGGTAAAAACCAAACTCTAAAACTTAGAAACTAATCTTTACTGATTTACTTTCATACAAAGAAGAAATTATTTTCACGAGAAGAAGAAATTATTTTCACGAGAAGAAGAATTTATTTTCATGAAAAGAAATATTTTTCTTCATGAAAATAATTCGGAAAACAGATTTATTATACTTCTAACACATACTGTCACATTTGTAAAAATGGCATTTACGACACATTAAAAGGCTCCGTCTCCTATCTTACTCAGACCTACTCTGTCACTATCCTTCAATAGTTACCGGCTCAATATCGTCCGATGGTTCTATATCTGGGTCTGTTGTACCATATTGCATAATATAATAATGACCGTCTCGCTTTCCCACCTTCACGTAATATCCTTCGTAAGGAGCAGCACCATCTGGCACTATAAAGTACCCCTCTCCTTCTTTATCTGCAATAATGGAATAGACTGGGGAACTTGAAAGATAATCAATATTAGGACCATCCAGCCAGTCAATTAGGTAATTACCAGAGTACTCACTTTTATAAACTCCTGCTCCTGCTTTCACAAACTTCTCGCAGAGATATTTTCTATAAGCAGGTGCATTGAGGTCAATCGTCAGATTCAGGGAAAGATAAGAACGGATAAAAGCCTTAAGAAAAGCAATTTCATCTTTTGGATGTTCGTCCATCTTCACAAGTTTCTTGTAAATATCTGCGTCCGAGAACTCCGTAGCTTGCCCATATTGATAGGCAAAACCAATCTTTCTTTGCCCATCTTTGTCAGTTACCATACGAAAAGCAAGATTACAATCACGCTTTCGTTTATGGTCATATAGCTGTATACTGTACCAGCCTTCACCCACAGACCTTATCTTTAAATCGTCTAATGACCATCGTAGATCTTTGTTATCATCTAATGGAAATAAAGGTAAATAGGTCATTCCATCTCGATAACACAGTTTATCAATCAAAGTCTGTGTGAGAAACCTACGCTCTTCATGGACAGAAATATCCTGACCATTTGCTCTTTTAAGATAGAGACGATAATAATCTCTGATGACATTTATGTCTTTTGTCGTGTCATTTACAACAGCTTTCGGCTGTACGAAAACAACTGAATCCGAGTCTTTTTCAATCGTTACTGGCTTAGCGGTCTGCTTAGAAGGAAGCAACCAAAAGAATAAGCCAAGCCCTACCAGCACGGTTATCAAGCAAGAAAGGAGAAGAGTCTTTGTTCGTTTCATATTACTTAGGCGGTTATTATCACCCTAATAATTGAATAAAAAATAAGGATAGATATTCCTAATACACTGCACATTACCGCTAACACATACTAAGAATATCTATCCTTATAGGAATGAATACGAGCGACACACCGTTTAGGGCTCACTCTTTATCCTTTTATTTACCGCTTACTCCACTGACAAACAGCGTTTATGCTCATCAAAGAAGAAATCAGAAGTTTCCAGTTTATCGGTCAAGTTTCCACGTAACACCGTCCTTGGTGTCCTTAACTTGGAAGCCAGCCTCAGCAAGAGCATCACGAATCTGGTCGCTAACAGCCCAATTCTTCTCTGCTTTTGCCTTTGCACGAAGGTCGAGTACCATATCAACCACCTTGCCGTAAGCCTCCTCACGGGCATCGTTATTGGCTCCACGCTCATTCTGAAGACCAAGGATATCAAAGGCAAAAAGCTGCATTGCCTCAGTAAGTTCCTTAAGGTCGTCGGCTGAAATCTGCGCCTTATGGTCGATGAGAATGTTCACCAAGTGGCAAGCCTCAAAGAGAGTTGAGATGACAGCAGGGGTCATCAAGTCGTCGTTCATTGCATCATAGCACTTCTGACGGAAGCCTGCAACAAACTTCTTTGTATTCTCGTCTGACGCTGCAGCAGGCTGAATGCGTGCCAAATCCTCAATACCATTCATCAAACGTTCGTAGCCCTTCTCAGCAGCCTGTAGTGCCTCGTTAGAGAAATCTACTGTTCCACGATAGTGAGCAGAGAGGATGAAGAAACGAATTGTCATTGGAGAGTAAGCCTGTGTTAGCGTGTCATGCTCGCCAGTAAAGAACTGTTCAAGCGTAATAAAGTTGCCAAGTGACTTGCCCATCTTCTGTCCGTTGATGGTAATCATATTGTTGTGCATCCAATACTTCACCATTTCATCACCTTGTGAGGCTACAGCTTGCGCAATCTCGCACTCATGGTGAGGGAAGATAAGGTCCATACCGCCACCGTGGATATCGAAGTGATCACCCAAATACTTGCGTCCCATCGCTGTACACTCGCAGTGCCAACCAGGGAAACCATCGCTCCAAGGAGATGGCCAACGCATGATATGCTCTGGCATAGCACGTTTCCAAAGGGCAAAGTCAATCTGATTACGCTTCTCACCAACGCCTGCCAACTCACGAGAATTGTTTATCATGTCGGTGATGTTACGACCAGAAAGAACGCCATAGTGGTGGTCTTTATCGTATTTCTCTACATCAAAGTAGATACTTCCATTGCTTTCATAGGCATAGCCGTTGGCAAGAATCTGATTTACTAACTCTTCTTGCTCTATGATATGACCAGTTGCATGTGGTTCGATGCTTGGTGGAAGAACATTGAGCGAACGCATAGCATCGTGATAGCGATTGGTACAGTGCTGCGCAATCTCCATTGGCTCCAACTGCTCAAGACGTGCCTTCTTCTCAATCTTGTCATCACCTTCGTCAGCATCATGCTCCAAATGGCCCACGTCCGTGATGTTACGAACATAACGAACCTTGTACCCTATGTGTTTAAGATAGCGGAAAAGAATATCAAAGGTGATAGCAGGACGTGCGTGTCCGAGGTGTGGATCGCCATAAACAGTTGGTCCACAGACATACATTCCTACGTTAGGAGCTGCAATCGGTTGGAAGAGTTCCTTCTTACGATGCAGTGTATTGTAAATTACTAAGTCTTGCATAATGCCGTTGTTTATATCTTAATGATGCAAAATTACAAAATAATTATCATCTGCACCACTGTTGTTCTAACTTTTTATGAGCTATGTTTAGGGCAAAGGCTTATTAGGACTATTGGTCTTATTAGCCTAATTAGCCAACCTATTCATCAAAGCCTATTGGACGAAACTGATGCTGTTCCTCGCTATAGACATAGCCTGCTTCACGCAAGTTGGCTTTGAGCTTATCTATATCTTCATTGAAATTGTAACAAAGTGACTCTAAAGAATCAAACTCTTCATCACGTAGTAGCATGTTAACACTGCTTACTAATATTGCTGGGTCTTTTGGTAAATACTCCATTATTACTATTTATTGAAAACGAAAGGGCTACTTCATGGATTCTCCTAAGAACTGGAGAGGCAAGAGGTCCTTTACACTATTGATAACATATATGCCTGCCGTACCATAAAGAAGGATACGAATAGGCTGTTTATAACGGTCTTCTATTTCTAAAATAACTTGTCGACAGGCTCCACAAGGCACTATCGGGTCTCGCATCAAACCATACTCATTGGCTGCAGCAATAGCAAGTGTGGTCACAGCTTGGTCTGGATAAACAGACTGAGCAGCAAAGATTGCTGAGCGCTCAGCACATAAGCCTGATGGAAAAGCAGCATTCTCCTGATTGGCCCCAATAACTTCTGTACCATTAGCAAGCAACAACGCTGCGCCAACACGGAAGCGACTATAAGGAGAATAACTATTACCAGTTGCCTCCACAGCTCTTTGAATAAGGTGCTGATCAGCCTTCGAGAGTTCATTTTGTTGGCAAAAACCTATCTTGATGCTTATGTCTATTGTTTTCATTGTTGATATTTATTATTGGTGGTGGGGGATATTGGGCTAATAAGCCTAATTAGGCTAATAGGGCTAATAAGGAAAATAAGCCTAATAACCTTAATTAGCAATCAGCTCATAACAGCCGATATCTGGTTTATTATCACGCAGCTTACCATCATGATCAGTTGCAAAACGAGTATCGCCAAGGGCAAGTCCTGCATCAATAGCAGGATATTTCTCTCCTTTTTCAGCCTTCTTTAGATGGAAATCATACTTCTGTTTGTCGCCATCTACAAGTACAAACTGCTTTGAACCACCATCTGGATAATCCTTACTATTCTCCCAAATGACATCTGTGAAGTTTGCTAACAAAGCCGAATCCTTAGGTTTTGGCGTACGAAGAATGCAATTATAGAAGTGATAATTGGCTGTTACACCCTCCTTGTTATTGCCCATAAACACATCATCGGCATAGCCTGTCACAAGCGAATTGACAACATGGAAGGTCTGAAGGGGATAGTCTTTATCACCAATATGATTACCAAAGCTCAACGCTGCACCACGATTACTATCGAAAGGATAGAACTGTGCGAAGGTACAATGTGTCAAAATCACCTCTCCACCCACAAAGGCAGCACAGTCCATCAGCGTGTTAGAGAACTGAGAGTTATAAGCAACAACCTTACTGTTTATCGCTTGTAAACCATAGCCCTGACAGTTATGAACAGTAGAGTTAGCAATCGTCAACTTCGTACGTGCCGTCGTTGCAGTATCGCAGAGAATACCATTATAGGTTGAATGGATATCCGTATGCGTAAGAACATTATCGTAACTGTCCTTGTGAAAGCGTACTCCCTGCCACTGACCACTGACACGATCGTAAGGAAGATACTTAAACATCTTATCCAATCGGTCGCCACGAAGGGTCACAGGATTGTCTGCTGTGCCTTCACAACGGAGTGTTCCATAAACATCAAGGGCAGCCTTCTGAGAGAAGTAAACGGTTGTTCCGGCAGGAATTGTCAGTGTAGCACCAGCCTCCACCTTCAATGTATCTTGGAAAACAATCGGTTTTGTACTGGTCAAAGTAGTATTGGATGTTATCTTACGACCCTTTACCAACTCCGCATCCCAGCTGTAGACACGTAGGTTTACCTTCTGTTGTACACCACTTTCGAGCGTAAACAAAAGGTTGTCCACTACCTCTTGCGGTGTTGTGGCATTGTTAAAAGGTGATGTCATCTCAACGAATACCTGAATACTATCCTTGTTGCGCACTTCCAAATCGCCTACTTGATAGCCGTTAACAGCCGAGAGTTCCACACCATCTACATTCACACGGAAACCCGTTTGATTACCTTGTGCCAGACGTACATTGGTTAATCGCAATCCATCACCCGACTTATTATACACCCAGAAAATCTTAGTAGATGTAGGAACGTTGGAGAATGTGGTGTCAAGTCGTAGTGTGTCAGTTGAGAAAGAGAGCAGATTGCTCCGTGATGTTGTGAAAGTATCATCATCAGAGCAGGCTGCCATAATCATGACAACTGACAGAAAAAACAATATAGATAACTTTTTCATTTTTTACTCTTTAGTTCTTATCTAACGACTCAACAGGCTGTTTTATTGTCCGTTTCGGGCTTATTCCAAGTCTACATGCTCCACATTAACCTGCTCATGCAGGAAGATACGTGCCGTTTCTTTGAACTTTTCGGGATTTTCTGTGGTGTAATACTTCACTGTGGCATTCTTCGTACAACGTGCATCCATATCTGGATGGCGACGGAAATAGTCTTGCAGACTCTCTGCTACATACTCTCCTTGTGGTACGATACGCACTCCACGTGGTACATGCTTCAGTATCTTCGGCATGAGAATAGGATAATGCGTACAACCAAGGATGAGCGTATCAATCTCTGGATCAAGTCGCATGATATGGTCGATACGCTTCTTTACGAAGTAATCAGCACCGGGACTATCTGCTTCATTGTTCTCAATGATTGGCACCCACAGCGGACAAGGAACCCCCGTTACCTTTACATCCTCCCACAACTTTTGTATTTCAAGGTTATAACTATCACTCTTAATAGTTCCTTCAGTTGCCAACACACCTACATGTCGTGAGCGGGTAAGCTTGCCAATAACCTCTGCCGTAGGGCGAATTACACCCAACACGCGCCTATCTGGGTCAAGATTGGGCAAGTCATTCTGCTGAATCGTACGGAGCGCTTTGGCAGATGCGGTGTTACAACCTAAGATAACCAACTGGCAACCGAGGTCGAAGAGTTTCATTACAGCCTGACGTGTGAACTGATAAACAACATCAAAGGAGCGTGAACCATATGGAGCACGCGCATTATCGCCCAAATAAAGATAGTCATACTCTGGGAGCAGCTGACGAATACCATGCAGAATGGTTAGTCCACCATACCCAGAATCAAAAATACCGATAGGTCCCGGCTGTTTAGAATACTTTGTCATTAGTCTTTTTAAATACAATTAATCGTCGTCCGATATCACCACATACAGAGTGGTGCGGACGCTCCGCACATCATGTGCGGATGCCCAGCACGCTTTGTGCTAAGCATCAACACCACCCATGCAAAGCCTTTTCTGTGGGTAAAGTCTTTTATTTCAAAGCAGCTATCAAAGCCTCTGTAACATCTTCTCCCATCGCAGTATTAACGAATGGGACACTATTGTTATCTGCATTCAGAATGAAAGCGTAACCGCTTTCCTTACCCATCTGACGTACAGCGTTGTTTAACTTTGCGCGAACAGGTGCATAGATATCTTCTTCTGCCTTCTTCAACAGACGCTCAGATTCCTTACGAAAGGCGATGTTGCGGTCCATCAGTTCCTCTAACTCAGCCTGACGCTTGCGAAGAATAGATGGTTCCAACTTGCGCTGTACGTCGAGGAAGTCTTCGTAACGGCTATTGAAATCCTCTACTGAACGCTTTGTCTCGGCATCATACTTTGCCTTAAGGTCGTTATAACTGCGTGTAGCTGTGGCATAGTCAGCCATTGCATGAAGCACCTTATCATAGCTAAAGTATGCAAACTTAAATGCTGGAACACTCTGTTGTGCCATTGCCAAGAGCGGCAAAAGCATGAAAACAAAGGAAAAGAATAGTTTTTTCATTATCTCTTTTATTATCTCTTCAATATATAAACAAAAATGAGGTCATCGCAAGAACATATATCCGTGCGGTGACCTCACCCTTTTTCTTCTCTAAAATAGTGTTAGTCCATTGATTGGAGAGGCTCATCTCCTACCCCATTGACCGTCTTTTCGGAATTCGTTTCATGAAGATAAATATTTCTTTTCACGTAAATAATTTCTTTTTATCATGAAAATAAATCCGAGTCATCATCATAATGCACTCTTAAAGACGAGCTAAAGTAGGAATTATTACCTATCTCAAAGACTTAAAAGACCGCTAAATCAAGGAGAATCAACTACGGGGCAAAGGCACCCGCAATGTTTTACTTCATCTTAGCCAACTGAGCCTTTACCTCTGCAGTGATATCCTTGCTGAGTGCCTCGTTGATATACAATGGCTGACCAGCTGCCTTCTCCATGATGTAAACATAGTTACCTGCCTTAGCAACAGCTGCAATAGCGTTACGAACCTTCTCAAGGACAGGGCCGAGTTGCTTCTGCTGCTCCTCATTGAAAGCCTTCTGGTTGTCCTGAGCAGTCTGCTGGATTTTGTTGTACATATCCTGCAAGCTCTTCTCGGTCTCAGCCTGCTTTGTAGCATTCATTGTGCTCTTAGACTTGTCATAAGCCTCTGCCTGACGCTGCAACTCTGACTGCATGTCTTCAATCTGCTTCTGATACTCCTTACCCTTAGCCTCGAGCTTACTCTGAACAGCTGTAGCCTCTGGCAGTGACTGGAGGAGAGCCTGTGAGTCAAGGTGACCAAACTTCTGTGCGAACAATGTCATTGGTGCGCAAAGCATCAACATCAAAAATAACTTCTTCATTTCTTTTTATTGTTTAATTGTTTATTAATTTACTTTTTATCTGCGGTGATAACACTTCTAACTTATCCAGTGTGACTATAATTTCTATAGTAGATAGGCTTCCTAAGAAGGATAGTTTACTTAGCACAAAGACTACTTACTGATAAGAATATCCCAACTTCTGCAGTACCTCATTACTGATATCCACCTTTGGCGAACCATAGATAATACCAGCGGCATTGCTTGAACGGTCGATAACTAAACTGTAACCGCGCTGGTCTGAGATATCCTTTACTGCGTTATAAATCTCGTCCTGTATAGGAGTAATCAGACTGGTACGCTTCTTAAAGAGCTCGCCTTCTGGACCGAAGTACTTACGCTTGAGGTCGGATGCCTGCTTTTCCTTAGCCATAATCGCTTCTTGTCTCTTCTTTTTCTGGTCCTGAGAAAGGAAGACTACCTCATTCTGATAATTCTTATACATGGTAGAAGCCTCTGTGTTGAGTGCCTCAACCTCAGCCTGCCACTTCTTACTTACCTGATTCAACTGCTCGTTTGCACGCTCGTAAGCTGGCACATTCTTGAGGATATACTCCATGTCAATCAGTGCAAACTTCTGTGCTGAAGCTGTTAAAGGTAAAAGAGTAAAAAGGTAAAGAGGTAAAACGTATCGCAATACACTCTTAAAAATATTCTTCTTCATCTCTTTATAATTCATAATTCATAATTCATAATTATGATTACCGATACTCACTTAATTTATTGCTGCAAGCAACTCGTTCACTCGTCAACTAAACTAAAACTCTTGTCCACTTCGCAAGTAACTTGTCAACTTGTTCACTTGTCTACTCGTCAACTTGTCTACTCGTCAACTAAACTAAAACTCCTGTCCAAGGATAAAGTGGAACTGGCTGCCGCCCTTTGTTCCAAATACCTTGTCGAAACCATAAGCCCAGTCGATACCCATCATACCCACCATTGGGAGGAAGATACGAACACCAAGACCAGCAGAACGCTTCATGTCAAATGGATTGAACTTACTTGTCTCTGTCCATGCGTTACCAGCCTCTACGAATCCAAGACCATAAATGGTTGTATTACCCAAGAGGAATGGATAGCGAAGCTCCAATGACATACGGCTGTAAGCATAGCCCTCGGCACCATATGGAGTGAGTGAACCATTCTCGTAACCACGAAGACCGATTGTCTCCTCAGCGTAACCAGTAGAGTATCCACTCATACCATCACCACCCATGTAGTAGGTTTCAAACGGACTTTTCTTGTTTTTATTGTAACTTCCCAACAAACCGAACTCAACACGAGTCATCAAGACGAAACATTTCTGACCACTTGTGAGGGCTGTAAAGGTACGAGCCTTGAACTTCCACTTATGATACTCCACCCAACGATACTTCTCCTGCTGCTCCTGTGAGTAGGTTGGAGAGTTACGGTCGGTTGCCAAGTGCGCATAGTCCTTATGATCCCACTTAGACCATGGCGGAGTAATCGTCAATGATACCGAGAAGTCAGAACCACGACGTGGGAAGAGTTGGTTGTCTGTTGACGTACGATTAAGCGCAATGTTAAGGTTCAAGTTGTTCGCTGAACCATTCGACATAATGAAGTAACGCCAGTTGCGCAACATATAACGCTGGTACTGAAGCTGGAGAGACAAGGTGAAATAGTCATCAGGCCAGCTAAGACGCTTACCCCAACCAGCATAGACACTCAAGAGTTTCACATACTTGTCTGGGTCATAATAGTTCTCGTAGCTATTGTAATTGTAGTTACCATAACCGTAACGATAGTTGTTATAGTTATTCATGTAACCACTGTTATAATAGTTGCTTGATACGTCTGTCTGCTTTGAATACGACATACCCACGCTGAACTGGATAGGACGCTTACCTCCCAACCAGTTGGTTGAGTACTGTGCATTGTATGACTGGTAGTAAGTACCGTTGGTCTGTGCACCTAATGAGAGTGTCTCACCATCACCGATAGGCAAGATACCACGATGCTCACGGTTTCTACGGAAGAGGTTTGCCATAGAGAAGTTATTCAACTTCAAACCGACACGACCAATAACACCCGTCTGACCCCAACCAAGTGAAAGTTCAACCTGGTCGTTTGACTTCTGCTTGAGGTTATAGTTGATATCTACAGTACCGTCCTCTTCGTTTGCAACAGGCTCTGGATTAATTGCTTCTGGGTCGAAGTGTCCCATTGAAGCCAACTCACGTGCAGAACGCATAAGTGCTTCCTTAGAGAAGAGATCGCCTGGCTTTGTACGCAACTCACGACGAACAACATTCTCGTAAAGGCGGTCATTACCATTAATAACCACACGCTTGATTCGTGCCTGCTGACCTTCAACGATACGCATCTCAAGGTCAATAGAGTCACCAACTACATTTATCTCTATTGGGTCAAGTCTATGAAAGAGATAACCATTATTCCAATAAGCATTCCTCACAGCATCCTCATCTTGTGAAAGACGCTTATTCAAGTAAGTCTGGTTGTACACGTCACCCTTCTTCATGTCAAGTAGACGTGACAGATAATCTGTTGAGTAAACAGTATTACCTACCCATTTGATGTTACGGATATAATATTTCTTACCCTCATCTACCTTTACATAGATATCTACATGCTTTGGATCAACGTTCCATACACTATCCTTCACAATCATAGCATCACGATATCCATACTCGTTGTACTTTGTAATAAGATTCTTCTTATCCTCAGCCCAACGCTCAGGAGTGAACTTCTTTGACTTTAAGATGTTTGCAAGCTTACCAGCCTCATGGGTTTTAGCAAAGGCACCCTTGCTAAACAGGGTTCCTTTAATCTTCTTTTCGCCCAACTGGTTGTCGCCATCAATGATGATAGAGCGCACCTTCAGTTTCTCCTTCTTATCTACATCGATATCAAGGATAACCTGATTCTTAGCTGCAACATCGTCACGCTGACGAATGAAGACCTCTGCATTCTTGTAACCCTTGTCTTCAAAGTACTTCTTTGCAAGTATCTTCGCACGGTCAATCATGTTAGGCGTAATCTGTCCACCCTTCAAAAGACCGAGTTTCTTTTCCATATCCTCACGCTCTGTCTTCTTCAGTCCATTATAGTTAATGGTGGAAATACGAGGACGTGGCGCGAGATGTATCTTCAAATAGATATTATCTCCCACAATTGAGTCAGCCGAAATGGAAACATCTGAGAAGAGTCCATGCTTCCAGTAACGCTTCACAGCATCTGTGATAGCGGTACCCGGGACCTCCAACTCCTGCCCAACAGTGAGTCCTGAGATACCAGTGAGGACATAATCCTCATAGCCCTCGATACCAGTAACGGTCAGTCCTGCCAACTTGTAAGTCTTAGGAGTACCTGAATATGTGATATCTGGGTTTACAATCTTCTGCTGTGCACTCATCGTGAGCGTAACTCCAGAGAGTGCAAGGAGCATCAACACCTTATTTATTTTAGTCATCTATCGCGTAACTTAATTGTTTTCGTTTTCTTCTACTTGTTTCTCAGTCTTTCCAAAGCGACGCTGTCTACTCTGGAAACTCGCAATGGCTTTCTGCAAATCCTGCTCATTGAAGTCAGGCCAATAGGTATCACAGAAATACAGCTCAGAGTAAGCTATCTGCCATAAGAGGTAATTGGAGATGCGAAGCTCGCCACCCGTTCTAATCAAGAGGTCTGGGTCAGGCATAAAGTTTGTCTCTAAATGCTCGCCAATCACCTCTTCTGTAATCGTTTCTGGGCGCAAAGGTTCAGAGCTGTTAGCCTGATGCTCTGCAACAATCTCCCTCATTGCTTTGGCTATCTCCCAACGTGCACTGTAGCTAAGCGCCACAATCATTGTCATTGCAGAGTTCTTCGCTGTGTGCTCTTCAGTCTCACGCAACTTCTTCTGCACTTCTTCTGGCAGACGTGCCATGTCACCAATAACACGGAAACGCACATTATTCTTCATGAAGATTTCATCTTCCAAAGACGTAAGCACAAGTCCCATCAATGCAGCAATCTCATCCGTAGGACGATTCCAGTTCTCTGTTGAGAAGGTATAGAGTGTGAGAAACTTCACACCCAATCGTACACATTCTGATGTTATGCGACGAACGGTATCTACTCCTGCTTGATGTCCGTAGGAGCGTGGCTTATTGCGTTCGGTTGCCCAACGTCCATTACCATCCATTGTAATGGCAATATGCTGGGGTATTCGTGTCATATCTAATTCTTCTGCCATATCTTTTGAAGAGATAAACCTATGTTTTGTTCTGTACAGCACTTATGTCTGCACGCTTTAGACATTACCTATATATAATAGGTGGAAACTAACTTCCCTTACTCGTCCTCGTTATGACAAGTCTTACACTTTGCCATAAAACTATAAGAGAACGTCAGTTGTAGGGTTGAATAGCTGTCTGTATTTTTAAAGAGTCCACTACTCTTAATGCCGTAAGGGTCTTTCTGTCCGTCTAACTCATCGCTGAGCGAGAAGTGTAACGCCCATTCCAGCCCTACGTTCATTCGTTCATTCACCTTATACTTCACCCCCAATCCGATTGGGAGATTCGCAGTAAGAACCGACTTGCGATCGCCACCCTTAATATTAACGTAGGTGGCACCCAATCCTATCATCGCATAAGGCGACAAACGCTGTGCACCACGATAATCACGCCCCGTACCATATGGCAGGAAGTTATATTCGTATGCAAAGCCTACATCAACCAATGAATTGTCGAATGTATAGGGAGCTGAGGCAAAACGTGGATAGTAAGTCTTGACATCAGCCGATGAACCTTTCATCTTTCCAAACGATACGTTCATCTTTAATCCCATATAAGGACTGAGATTATATCTTGCCAGCACCGTTCCCATCGGCTGTAGGTCTTTAAACAACGACTCGTTAAAGTCGCCTAAGTAACCCATCATACCAACACCGGCGCCTATCTCCATCTTATACTCCGGATCCGACTGCGCCCATAGAGGCGTAGCAGCAAGGAAAAGGAGGAGGTTGATGAAGATACGTTTCATTGTTGTCCTATTTGAATAGCTTATTCAGCCAATCGACTAAGGTTCAATGCCCAGCCTACTCGATTGAGTCTACCACGCCAAACCTTTGTACCACTGATTACCCAGAGGTATTCGTCGCTATCAACTGTTGCAGCAAAAGCTGTTGCAGCCTGTATGTCTGTTGGATAAGTGAAGCTCTTATCACTCTTCCATGTGATACCCCCATCACGAGAGAGAAGCATAGAAGCCAACTTACCACTGCTATTAAGACCTAATGCAAGGGCTGCCTTATCATAGTTTACAACTGAAAGACTCTTGTAAAGAGGGAGCTGGAACTTGTCAGCATTGCTCTCTACATAACTCCACTGCTCATTCTGACGATAAGAAAGTTTCGTCCATGCAGCATTCTTTGTACCGCTTGAGAGTGTACCAACAAGCAGTACGCGATACAAGTCAGATGAAACTGCTGTAAGTGAAGAACCAATATTGCTTACTGGGAGAAGTGATGCGTTGCTATCTAATGACTCGTTAGCCCAGGTAACACCATTGTTCTTTGAAGCCAACAACGTACCTGACGTTGATAGCGCAAACAACTCTGCTGGTGACGCTGCCACCAACTGCTTCAAACTGCTATTTGTAGCCACTGTAGTCCAACCGCTACCGTCTGTAGAGCTATAAACCGTACCATTGTCGATAACGAAGAGCTTAGTACCCTGCACTGCCACACTCTTATAAGCATTTGCAGTGAAGGTCTTGCTGAGCTTTGTCCAGCTGTTGCCATTGTCCTTTGACGCTGCATAAACAACAGTCTGACTGCCATTCGTTCCGAATACAAACACCTTGCTACCCGCACTAACAGCCTTCATAGCTGTGAACGAAGCGAAATTGCTGTTCGCCTGCAGTGCCTGCCAGCTGAACACGTTGCCCTTCTGCTTATGAACATTCACAGAAACCTTATAGTCTCTATACTCGCTTCCCTTGTTTGAGTAAACACGAAAAGTACGTGGAGTGCTGAAGTCAATAGAATCATTACTGTTGTAATAAGTGAACTTCTCCTCTGTAGTTGACTTGATAACAACAGTTCCGCTATTCTTTGCCACAATCTTAGCCAAAGCACTTGCTGGCTTTGTACCATATGGCAAAGAGTCTGGATTATAAATCAAACCCTGTGCCTGATCGATATAGAACTTAACCTTAGCACCATTGAAGTTGCTAACATAAGTACTATCGCTACCATTCTTGGCAACGGTATCACGCACTTGCTTTAATTGTCCCAAAGAAAAGCTCAAAATAGCCGTGTCTTTGTAACTTACACTATTTTTCTCGTCGTCGTCCTTAAGACAAGATGTTATTGTCAAAGTAGCCACCATTAAAGCTACGAGAGTATATATCTTATTACGCATCAGATACTAATAATTGAATTTAGCTGCAAATTTAATCAGAATTCTTCAGAATCAACGTCTTTAACGAGGTTAATTATGTAAAATATCGAAAATAACTGCGTTTTTTTAAGTTTGTTTAGTAAGTATTGCCAAAGTAACGATAAACTTGAAGAAAAATGACCTATAAATCACATCTGATAAACTTCTGCTATCTTACTTACCTTCACATGAACTTTTCAACTGACACTATTGTCTTTTCACACGCCTTTTCTCGACTTAAAACCTTATCCCTCTTCTACTTTTCTACGCCATTGATTGTCTACTTATTTTACATTACATCACACTACCATTTACCCTCATTGCGAAAAAAAATCGTATAAGAAGCAAAAAAGACCCTAACAATACTGAGAAGTGTTTTTTATTTGTTACTTTTGCTGATATAATAACTAAAAATATGAATACATCAAAGAAGATAACGGTACAGAGTACAGAAATATCTGTGCTGATAGGAAAGAATGATAACGACTATATCAGTCTAACGGATATGATAAAAGCCAAAGATGGAGATTTCTTTATAAGTGACTGGCTGCGTAACAGAAACACTCTCGAATATATAGGAACATGGGAAATGATGTATAATCCAAATTTTAATTATGGCGAATTCGCCACAATTAAAGAAAAGGCTGGGTTGAACAATTTCAAGATAAGTGTGAAAGAGCTGGTAATGAGGACAAACGCAATCTGTCTGACTGCGAAAACAGGAAGGTATGGAGGAACATATGCTCACAAGGACATTGCATTCAATTTTGGTATGTGGATTAGCCCTACATTCCAACTTTATATTATAAAGGAATACCAGCGGTTAAAAGAACAAGAGAGCGATCCGCTTTCGTTAGAGTGGAACGCAAAGCGAATACTATCCAAAACCAATTATACACTTCATACTGATGCTATTAAAAACGTGATTATTCCTAAAATGGACATTAATGCTATCAAGCATGGGATTATCTATGCAACAGAAGCTGATATGTTAAATATCATTCTTTTTGGGTGTAAAGCAAAAGAATGGGCTCAAGCTAACCCGAATTTGGCATCTAAAGGAATAAATCTTAGAGAAACTGCAAGCATCAACCAGTTAGTAGTATTATCTAATATGGAATCTGCTAATTCTGAAATGATAAAGCAAGGGGTATCAAGAAAGCAACGTTTTGAGATTCTCCATAAAATGGCAAAAGAACAGTTAAAGGTACTTGACACGAACAATACAGAACAAAGATTTAGAAAGATCTTACCTGATAGCACAAAGAAAATAGAGTAATTAGTATCGAAATAGTTTACACATTTAAGGAATTATATTCGCCTTGATAGTCTACTGCTAATCAAATAAATATCTATCGTAGTTCATCCTACTTCTTTCAGTCAACGTAATGATGCCTCGCACATCTTGTGCGGAGCGTCCGCACAGGTCGTGCGGAGGCTGAACACGAGTGGTGCGGACTACTCAACACATTCGCCATAATCCCCATTAGAAGTTTGATAATCAGATGAAAACAATAAAGCAAGCCTACAACATGATAAACCATACTGAGAAACTGAGGGACACGGAGGTTGGATGTTCACAAAAATATGGGTCTTCAGAAATTTGGAATGATAATAATCCGCCTAATCTTAGGTCTCTGGCGAAATATCACACAGAGAAATGGAGGGTACGGAGGAGTATTAAAGCATACTGATGGTAGTTCACAGAGGCACAGTCAGTGCATAGAGCAAAGGTGATTATTTGCCAGTTCTATTAGCAATTTATATACAAAGCGTTTATTCTAAAAAGTTATTAGGAATCTGTACACTACCCCTCCGTCGCTCATTGTGCCATCAGCACCTCCACAACATGGTGTTTAGCTCCATCTCCTCTGTATCTCCGTGTGCGTTATTATATAAGTGCTTTAACATATCACTCAACATTTTGGAAGAACAAAAAATCCTAACAGGGATTCTCTATATGAATAATTAAATCATAAGAGACAGAACATAATCTTACCAAAACAAACTTTGCTGTCACTCCTGTCATTCAAAACAGCCACTTAACTTGTTAATATTCAGTATCATTACACGAAGTGTTAAAAGTGACAGGAAAACAAAATTAAAACTACGCTTGTAATAGTATGTAATATTTCTACTTACTATTAGCGGTCTTACTGTACTCTATTACAGAAGGACAAACAAAAACTCCCACCCGTATTGCTACGGATGGGAGTCATTATTATCTATTCAGAAGTATTCCGAAAAGATTAGAGCTGTGGACCAGCTGCTACGAGAGCCTTACCAGCCTCGTTTGTTTCGTACTTCTTGAAGTTCTTGATGAAACGAGCTGCGAGGTCCTTAGCCTTCTCTTCCCACTGAGCTGCATCAGCGTAAGTGTCACGTGGATCGAGGATCTCAGTTGCAACACCTTCGAGCTTTGTAGGAACAGTGAAGTCGAAGAAAGGAATCTGCTTTGTTGGAGCAGCGTCGATTGAGTGGTTCAAGATAGCGTCGATGATACCACGAGTGTCGCGGATAGAGATACGCTTGCCTGTACCATTCCAACCAGTGTTAACCAAGTAAGCCTTAGCACCACTCTGCTGCATCTTCTTAACCAACTCCTCAGCATACTTTGTTGGGTGGAGCTCCAAGAATGCCTGACCGAAGCAAGCAGAGAATGTTGGAGTAGGCTCAGTGATACCACGCTCTGTACCAGCCAACTTAGCTGTGAAACCAGAGAGGAAGTAGTACTTAGTCTGCTCTGGAGTCAAGATAGATACTGGAGGCAATACACCGAATGCATCAGCTGAAAGGAAGATAACCTGCTTAGCAGCTGGACCCTGAGACTCAGGACGCTGGATGTTCTTAATGTGGTAGATTGGGTAAGAAACACGAGTGTTCTCAGTTACGCTCTTATCAGCAAAGTCAATCTTACCATTCTCGTCAACTGTTACGTTCTCGAGGAGAGCGTCACGTGTGATAGCGCCATAGATGTCTGGCTCAGACTCCTTGTCAAGGTTGATAACCTTAGCATAGCAACCACCCTCGTAGTTGAAGATACCCTTGTCATCCCATCCGTGCTCGTCATCACCGATGAGCTTACGCTTTGGATCGGTAGAAAGAGTAGTCTTACCTGTACCAGAAAGACCGAAGAAGATAGCTGTGTTCTCACCGTTCATGTCAGTGTTAGCAGAGCAGTGCATAGAAGCCATACCCTTCAATGGCAAGAAGTAGTTCATCATAGAGAACATACCCTTCTTCATCTCACCACCATACCATGTGTTAACGATTACCTGCTCCTTAGTTGTTACGTTGAACATAACGCAAGTCTCTGAATGAAGACCGAGTTCCTTCCAGTTCTCAACCTTAGCCTTAGAAGCGTTGTAAACGATGAAGTCTGGCTCCTGCTCGAAGTCTGCCTCTGACTTTGGACGGATGAACATGTTTGTTACAAAGTGAGCCTGCCAAGCAACCTCAACGATGAAACGAATCTTCATACGTGTATCCTTGTGAGTACCGCAGAAACCATCAACTACGAAAAGACGCTTGTTAGAAAGCTCCTTCTTAGCGATATCCTTAACAGCTGTCCAAGCTTCCTTAGAAGCACGGTGGTTGTCGTTATGGTATTCCTCAGAATCCCACCATACTGTATCGTGAGAGTTCTCATCATCAACGATGAACTTATCCTTAGGAGAACGACCAGTGTAGATACCAGTCATTACGTTTACTGCACCAAGCTCAGTCTCCTGACCTCTTTCATAGCCCTGAAGACTCTCTTTTGTTTCTTCATTGAACAACACTTCGTAAGAAGGATTGTAAAGTACTTCTGTTGTACCTGTAATACCGTACTTCTCAAGTACGCTCTTATCAAACTTTGCCATTTCTTATAAATGTATTTAGTTGAAAATTGATTTGTTCACTGTTTTTACGTCCTATTTATTAAGACACCGCAAAGGTAATATATTTATTAAATTCACACAAAAAATACCGAAGAAAAAGTTTCAAAGTATTTGCTTAAAAGGTTAAAGAAATAAAAAAAACAAGAAGCATGGCTATATTTGCAAATCAGACTTTGCAAAACCTCAGATTTATTTCTTAATTTTGCCGAAATTTTGCAGAGCAAGTTGCTAACTTGCTTATCTATAACACCTAAGACTTAAAATGGACATCATTAATTTTTCAGAGCAGAACTCTATTATCAATCAGTATTTAGCAGAAATCCGTGATAAGGATTATCAGAAGAATCGTTTGCTCTTCCGCAACAATGTTATGCGTATCGGAGAGTTCGAAGCTTTTGAAATTTCTAAAACACTGAACTACGAACCAAAGGATGTTGTTACTCCATTAGGTACAGCTCAGGTTAATGTACCAACTGACAAGATTGTTTTGGCTACTATTTTCCGTGCTGGATTGCCTTTCCATAACGGTTTCCTTAACATATTCGACCATGCTGGTAATGCCTTCGTTAGTGCTTATCGAGAATATACGGATGCTGAACATCATGAGGTAGGTATTCACGTTGAATATCTTGCTACACCAGACATCAATGGTAAGACACTTATCATCGCTGACCCAATGTTGGCTACTGGTGGTTCTATGGAGTTAGGCTACAAGGCTATCCTTTCAAAGGGAACTCCTCGTCATGTGCATGTTGCTTGTCTTTTGGCTACACCAGAAGGTATCGCACATATCCGCAAAACTTTCCCTGAAGACTCAACAACCATTTGGTGTGCAGCAATTGACGAAGGATTGAACGAGCATAAGTACATTGTTCCTGGCTTCGGTGATGCTGGTGACTTGTGCTATGGTGAGAAGTTATAAATTACTCCATATACAACAAAGGACGATAAAAGCGAGATGCTTTTATCGTCCTTTGTTTTTTTATTCATTTCCTTCATCGTTATATCTTAGAGGCAATATGCCTTCTATAAACATCCAAGTGCGATTTCTGTAAGACATCACTGATATGGCTCATACGCTGTTTCTGACTCATATCGGTATCGTTTTGCGTCTCATCCTCCTGCATCATAATACGACCATTGCCCTCAACAGGTAAGAACTCATACCACTCCACGGGTACATCATGCCATGAACCGTCACCACCATACTTACTAATATATGACATACGACGTTCTGAACGGAAGCCATAAGCTGTCACGTTAATCAGCGTACTGCCATCCCCCTGTGCCGCAGAAGAAGTCTTCATAATACAAGGAGTTACACAATCAGGATGTTGGAAATTCTCCTGTCCCCAAAAGTTAGCCAATGCTTCATGCTCCCAGAACGAACTCTTCTGTTCCATATCATGTCCGTAGATATCCTTCTGTGGTCGTATCTGCTGATACATCGGTACACACAACAAGGGTGCAAAACTAAAGTAGATAGCACGGAAGTATCTCTCATTGATTTCGTAAAAGTCTTTCTTAGCCTTCTCAAAGTCAAAACTGCGATACTGAGCAGGGTTCATATCGAGGTCTAACATTTGTAGATGCTCTGGCATGATAGTATTAATCATGTAATGCTTATCGAAATCAAAGTCATCACCATAGCCCTCTTTCTCGTCCATCAACAATGCCATCATACTCTGTTGTGCCAATGGTGTGAAGAGTAAAGCATATTGCTGATTGTTATTACGATTACTTGTATTGAACGCAACCTCAAACTCTTCATTCGTCAACATCGCAAAATCGCCACTCTCAAGGTTGCGTGCTTTACGTCTCAACATAAACCGATCCCACTTATAACGTAACGAACCTTCTTTTCCTGCCAGCCCACTTGGCTTACGATAGAAGGTCAAGTCGGGTGCTGCTGTATTACCATAAATAAGCCTTGTACGCTCAAAATAATTAGGATAAGGCGCTGTTACACTGGCATGTAAGGTTTCTGAGTGAGACACAGTACGTGGCTTTCCATCAGGACCCGTCTCTGTTGTTGTCCAGAAAATGGTTTTCTGACCGTGATAAGTCTTCTCTCCCATCTCCATCTTTCGTGTTCGACAGATGACGAAAGGATTACCATTAATAAGTCCAGAATGGGAATAAAGCACAGAACGCTCGGTATTAAAAGAGTCGTTCCATCCGTATGTTTTACGAAGGTCTGCCAGTCGTTGTGTCGTAAAATAAGGGTCGAACTCCAGTCTGGGTACAGTCTTCGACATCATACGCGTAAAGACATCCCAGTCGTAAAGCCTATTCAGAGCAGCCATCTGATTCCATGCCTGTTCCTTCAAAGTTTTCACCTTATTATCTAATTCATTGTGCTGAGTACGTAAGGACTTCAATTTTGGATGTACCTTGAGTAATAGAAAGACAAGCAATAAGACCGCTCCTCCACCTATCATCAAGAGATGCTCCATTGGAAACTCATTCCATTTCACATATACAACAGCACCACCTGCCACCACAGCTATCCACAGAATGACACACACGATAGTCCACATCGTAATACGACCAGACACATCCGCAAGATTCTTCTCTCCTGCATAGATTTGTCGACACGTCTCACGATTAGCCTCAACATCAACCTGCGCCTCGTCAGCAAGTGCATTAAAGGTTTCATCAGCCACCTTCTTGAACTTATCTTTGAAGGTGCTGATGTATTCGTTTAGTGGATCATATATATCCTCTATCATTTACTTCTGTAGTATTAGAAGAACTTACCTCTCGCTGCCTCTCGTGTTTCTGCTGTTGCAGTAAATGGTATGCGAGTTGTATAACCCTGCTGAGCAGCAACAATCATCTTTGTTGGCCAAGAGAAGATATCAGTATTCCATTGTGTCACACGACTGTTATAAACAGTACGAGCTGCCGTAATCTCACGCTGCAAGTAGTTATTCTGCTGCATCGCATCAGCAATGGCATTGTGTGCTTTCAACTCTGGATAAGCCTCAACCTGTGGAAAGAGTCGACCGAAGGCTGTATTTACTTGTGCATTCACATCACTTCTGTTACCCTCGTTCACACCACCACTACGAAGAGCTGCAACAGCCTTCATCACGTCTTTATCAAGGTCGATAGCACGTTCTACCAATCCAACTACGTTCTGCAGTATCTGCACTCGCTGTTCCAAATAGTTGTCTATATTAGATGCCTCAGCCTGAATACGCTGTTCTAACTTCTGGAAATAGTTACGAGCTGATATCTTCATAAAGATAAAGATAACACCTGGAAGAATTCCCACCAAACAGCCTACAACACCTACAAGCAATGGATTTGTCATCGTACTACCCAATAACAGCACAAACAACAATACCAATACCGGACCAACTACCCACAAAGCAATCTGGAAAAGGGTTGAACCAAAACCAACTTCAACAGGAAGTTGCTTGTCTATTACATGTACATCACGGCCAGCATCATTAACTGGTCCTGTCACTTCGTCTAATGAATTTGCCATAGCTTAAATCGTTCTTTGTTTTCAATAATATCTGTTTTTAGGCTTCAAAGATACATTTTTTTCTTAAAGAGAGCAAATCTATACTCTTTATCTTCTGTTTTATGAAGACTTGATGACGATTTATAGTATCTATTAGCATAATTTCTTTGTGTACTAAAAGACCTCACAAAGAAAGGGGCATACACTTGGTACGCCCCCAATCTTTATGAGTTTAATGTCTTCAGCAGATTACTTCTACTTGCAAAAGTCTATCAGATTACGTCCCCATGCTGGCTGTAGACCATTCTGCTTTTCCTTGCTAAACAGCTCTTTGATAGTCTCTAAATCCTTTGGACCATTCATACTCGGCTGTCCTGTCTGCTTGCTCATAATATCAAAGAACATGTAAAGAAGAATACGAGGGCGAGGGTTTGTTGGGTTAATGGCAATAGCTGACTTGTAACAACTGATTGCATCGCGGTAATAAAGTTTACCATTCTCAACAGGATTCTGTGTGATAAGGGCCGTGTAATAGAACCCCTTCAATGTAAACAGCTCTGAACGGTCAACGTCATTCTTTGTTTGTAGCGCCTCGACATCATCCTTCACTGCGTCTAAGAATAAAGAAGAATAATCGCTCTGTGGGTCTCGAGCAGCATACTGAAGGGCATAGAACACACGATAATAGGTAGGAAGCCAAGCATTAGGATACTGATTTTCCATGTGTTTCAAGTCATTCATTACCTTTACAATAGATGTAGGTACGTTTGCCTTGACATTACTTAAAGTTGTTTTTAACTGTGCATCGAACTGATTATTGTTCTGTGCATTCATACTGGTTGCGCACATGAGGGCAACGATAACGACGATTTTAGAAACTAAAGTTTTCATACGCTTTGATTTTAATAAGTGAAACAATGATTTCTGTTGCAAATGTATCAAAGCTTTTGATTGCCTCCAAATAATAGGGACAGACAGCAAAAAAGTGGTTTAAATAACTATCAAGCCCGCTGAAATACTATCTTTTGGGACGAACAACTAACACGCTTAGTTCGTTGGATAGTTAAGAGAATGATGTAATATTTCTGACTAAAGTAAGAAGACACACACTACTCATTTCTACAAGAATAATTTTTATTTCAGTTTGCTGTCACTTTTAACACTTCGCATAACCCTACTGTAGTTTAACAAGTTAAGTCATCATAACGAATGACAGCAATGACAGGAAACTCAATTCTAAAAGAATTACCTTACGATAGACAGAGAAGAATAGAGTGGATAACCTCTATATAAAATAAAGTTATTTACAGCTTTATAATATGGTGTAAAATAGTTTTATTGTTAATTAATATAGAGGCTGTTCCTGTCATATTATGTAGAATACTATAACCTTTTCTACTAACTTGCACGTGAGCCATAAAGAAATTGTGCCCATCTTGTTTTACTGGAATGTGTGAAATATTACCTTCCATAAATCATATCAACAGTTCCTACTCCTAGCCAACTGGCACCAAAAGATCCACAAATACCACCTACAGCACCTCCTATGATTGCTCCAGAAATAGCACCAACACCTCCAAACCATGCTCCTATCGCCGTATCAACCTTTGCTCCCAATGTCGAACCAGATACGCCAGATACGAATACACTGGTTAAGTTAAGTTCATTTCATGTCTGATTATATCTGCGGGATATCCTCCATAGAGTCTACGGAAGGAATATGGCAAATTTCTGAATCATCTACCTTCCAAAAATCTAATTCATAGAGCGTATCATTAGAATCTATTAAAAGATAAACCGCTACTTCAACATTATCAACATCATGAAACTTGCAACATGAAAGAACTCTACTTTGTCTTCGAGTATATTTCTGGTTATTTTTAAAAAGCCCAATACTGCCTATTTTCTCTTTTGTGAGAGGATAAGCGATAAATTTATTTTCCCAATTACTTTCTAATTGGAATTGAGCTTTGGACGCTAGAAAGGCAATAAGAGCTACTTCCTCAGGAAAAATTTTTCTTTTATATTCCATAAATCCGACCTATATTATAAATATATTCACCATTCTCCAACCTTTTGAATACAGTATATTGAAGTTTGTCACCTGACACATTTATTATTCTATTCACTGGTTTACCTACAGGAAAATTACTTATACGTTTCAAAACATTTATAACGGAACTTCGCACCATGTTTCTGTTAAGACCCATATCATCCACATGTCTAAATGTATGATGCACTTGGTTAGGGTTATTACCAAATTGAACTGTTCTATTTTGCAATTTGCTAAATTCGTGGAATAAACCCAATCCGCTTTTTATGCATCTCATGCCCCATGCAACCACAGTGCAGGCCCAATGGTGTTGAGCGTTTCCGTCTGCTTACCCCCACGCATCGTATGAAGCATCGAAGACTTTCGTGCCCTTCTCATCCATAACGTAAAGGATGCTGCCCAAAATGTCCGTGAAGGCAAGATTGCATACATTCTTTAGTCTCCATTTTTGATAACAGTCTGCTTGAATTCTTTTGCTTCTCTATCGTAATAGACCGAATTCCATAAGTCGTTAAATTCTTTTTCGGTTATCATATTTATACCCATCTTTTTGAAATCTTCCAATTCGCAATTTGTATCCAGCCAATAACCATAATTTCTATCGTCTGGCATTTTTACAATAATCCTACCATCTTTAGCAAATCCAATTTCTCTGTTTGCAATATGATTTACCACATCGTCATATTCAATAAACCATAGAGTAACATCCTCTATTTTATCATCAAAATCAGGATTTGCACTGAGTGGAACGATCATCTTATGCAGCAAACGACACCATAAGCTTCGTTTTGTTTTATTGTTCTGCTTTTTTTCTGATGACCACTTTAAAATAAAATATTTCATAAATTTGTACTACTTAATATTTAACGAAACCAATGCCATGAGTCTTCATCATTTAATCGCCATTTATAATGAATATGTCCTGGATCAGCAGTGCGCCAATTGTCATAAGGAAATTTTGTATTTCTCAAATTATTATTTTGTTTATAGTAGCAAGTCTGGTACAAATATATAAATAATTTTTATTTATAACAATGAAAAAAAAGTTTTTTTTAAAATTTATGTTTTCTTGATATTTTAACTGTGTTTGGTAACCATTCAGCGGTATTAACCTATTTGTATTTTTTCCTCTAAAATCTTCGTATAAAGACTATAAAGATGCTCAATTTTCTTGCGTATTTCAGATTTTCTTTGTACCTTTATACCTATGAAATAGCAAGTTACGGACATATCAAAAGTATTACAAGACATGACGGAAGAGATGCGATTGTTGCGTGAAATTGTCAGCCAACAGTATGCCGAGATTATCAAATTGAACCGTAACATAAATGCTCTGAAAAACCAGTAATTTTGCTAACAGCCACATCATATTAATCAATACAAATAGTTTTTCCGTTAAATGTATGAATGCTTTTCGTATACCTCTGACGGAAAAACCGAAGTTGCTCATTAAACAAACGCATAGCTAAGTCTCTCGACTACCTATTCTATTATTATTCTCCATCACTGAAAATCTTTTCATCTTAATACTTCAAAAACACAGATAGATACTTGAAAAAACATTATGTCTTATACCAGATTTACTTCACATCGTTTTACCATTTAAAATTCAAAATGGGATTTAACAAGTTAAGTCATCATAATGAATGACAGCAATGACAGGAAACTCAATTATAAAGGAATTGCTTTACAATAGTCAGAGAAGAATAGAGTAGACAACCTCTATATAAATGTTAAAGAAAATAATAGCTTCGTCATTTCTAATGATTTTTCATACCTTTGAACTTATATTTTTAAAGCCACAATAATGGGACTATTCAACTTCTCACGTAAACTAACTGACGAACAATTACGCCGTATCTCCCTAAGTGCACAATACCAAGAACAACAGGGAGGTAATCATTTTACACTTTCGGCTAAGATTCGTTCACGTGCGAAGGTCTTTCTCCAACAAGGATGGGGCATCACAGACCGTCAAGGACTCTGCGATACCATAGAGACACTACTCGGACGTATTCGCTCGGCTGACATTACTATTATTAAAGAAGAGATAATAGCAGAGTTACAAGAGGATAGTAATATCAATACAGAGGAACAACGCTTATGCTCAATGGCTGGTATTGCTGGTAAGTATCACATTACCGAGGAAGAAGATTTAGGCGACTTGCTCAATATGTTGAACAACTATATTGCTGATCTTGACACTCTTCTCGCCAATCAATTGATAACTTCATGGGATGTCATAACAGGGAAAGACGTTATAGGATGGGATATAGGGCGTGCTGCCTATCTCGTACGTGTTGGCGTAGAAGTGAACTATTTAAAGGCAGACGAGGCATGGAACTACCTCGAGAGAGCGTATCAAAGAGCCATTAGCACATTCAACACATGGGAGGAGTTCGGACGTTCCTATATCATCGGCCGTAGTTTCTGGGCTTATTCACCAGAGGTTCGAGACGTCTTAGGCTTTTGTAACGTAATGAAATGGCTTATGAAACATCCTGATAGCCCATGGCTAAAAGTTACTCTAAAATAAATAATTAATAACATATAAATCATTAAGATTATGAGTCAAAGTATTATTCCGTTTATTTTCATGTTTGTTGCGATGGCCGTTATTGCCTTTTCGTTGATACTCTATGTATATAGAAAAGGCAAGAATAGTAAGGGAGTCTACACAGCAAAGGCAATGGAATTTATTGCAAAGAAGTATCCTACTATCGACACAAGCAATATCAAGTGTGTAGAGTTTTGGTATCCTCTGGGCATAATGGGGAAAGCTGATGTCGCACTCGTTGCCTACAATGATGACGACCTGTATATAATGTCTGTTCTTCCTCGGCCTATACCAGGCTTTTATAGAATCGTTCCTAATGAAGAGTCAGAATGGGATATAGTTTATTATCCTATGACAAGCATAGAACGGGCTGGCTTTGACGAACAGCAGAAACACTTCATTTTCATTATTAATGGAGAATCAATTAAACTGAAAATCAGGAAAAGAAATACCTTCCAAGAGGATCAGCAGGAAGAGATAAATGACTTCTTTGCAACAATATCACAAGCATTACAGAAGAACACAGCATTGAACGTATAATCCTATCGGGACACGTCAATAAAACACTGAAGGGTGCATAAAAGCAATATAAAGTCTTTTATGTGCCTTTTTTTTGAATTCTTCCGTTAAATGTGTGAGTGCTTTTCGGGTCTTCAGGATTTTGGAGTGATAAGATTTACCACTTAAGGTTAGGTCTCTGACGAAATGTCACACGGAGTAAAGGAGAGGACGGAGGATTATAAAACAAAGCAGTGGAAGGCACGGAGGCACCGTCGGTGCATAGAGCGACGAAGCTTGTTTGCACACTTTTTTAGTTACTTTATACCCAAATCATTTATCCCAAAACTTATCAAGAATCTGTACGCTACACCTCCGTCGCTCTTTGTGCCGTCGGCACCTCCGTGGCATTGCGTTTACCTCCGTTCCCTTCGTGACTCCGTGTGCCTATTACATAAGACTTTTAGTTGAGCACTCCAGATCTCGGAAGAACCTGCTTTTCGTATAGCTTTGACGGAAGGACAGAAGTTGCTCATTTGAGAAAAACATAGCTGAGTCTCTCAGGTGTCTATTCTATTATCATCCTAAGGCAACAGGAAATCTTCTCATCTTAATACTTCAAAAACACAGATTGTGCATTAAAAAATCATTACATGTTATCAAACAAAACAGCTATAAATAAGGACAATAACATGGATAAAAAGTAGGTTTGTAACCGACAGGAAATCAATTGGTTACAGGGTAGTAGAAGAAAAGGTGCTTAATTGGATTTCAAAAGGGCGTTAGTTGGATCTTAAAAGGGCATCTTTTGCAAGTCAATTAGGCGTCTTTTAGAAGCCAAAGGAGCATATATTGATTTTGAATTACACGAAAATAGTTTACAAACATCTATTGATAAGGGAATAAGCTGTTTGTAAAAAATAGAAATATATACTAATGGATAGATATTAACCAACGAAGTGGCGAAGACCGGGAACAAAGGTGCGGGAGACCGGAATAAAGTCATCACAACCTGAAAGGCGCAGCTGATAACCGTTGGAATTGCCTTTTGCAGAAGAAATGTTATTGATATTCACA
Organism: Prevotella sp. ICM33; assembly: GCF_000517825.1. NCBI lineage: Bacteria > Pseudomonadati > Bacteroidota > Bacteroidia > Bacteroidales > Prevotellaceae > Prevotella > Prevotella sp. ICM33. The sequence continues at coordinate 48,117 of NZ_JACD01000054.1, read as the reverse complement.
AGGAAGGAACGGTGACACTGAAAGATATTATCGTAAGGGAGGTCATCTTTCAAGGCTGTCAACGTAGAACGAAGTTCGGTTTTTTGTATCTTACCTCCTTTTAGATAACATACGCAGACATTGTTTTTTCGAGCTTCGATATAGAGTAGATTGTTAATAGGCAACGTGAGGTCGGTTCCACGCAGGTTCTGATCATGCAGCGTGATAAGGATATCCTCCTGCTCATCAGTAGTCTTCTTTATCATTTCTTCCAATCTACTATTCAACATACGGTTATAGTTTACCAACGTAAAAATAGCTGTAACGATTACCCAAACAAGGAAGGTCCAATAAAAGAATATACTGAATAGCCGCCATGTTAATGGCATCTGGAAGAAGAAAGCAGCATAGAGCGTCATAGAGATTGCCATTGCCAACTCAATAGCAATACTATAAAGAATTATATAACCATTGGTGATTGGGACATTTTTTCGTAATGGTCTTTTGAAGAAAAGGAAAGCACAAAGCCATTGAACGAAGATAGTCATGACACAAAAACCAAGACACATCAGGAATGTATTACCCCGATACTGGCTGATTCCAAATGGCTGTAGGAGGTAAAGAAACAAAAAAATGCCAACTCCTAACGCAACACTCGTGCGCCAGGAAGTGGCATTTGTCTGTATCGCACACCTGCTATGTAGAAATGAGGTTAGTCTACTCATGATGTCTTAAATGGTTGGTTGTCCACAAAGTTACATCTTTTCCTCTTTTCGTGCAAGTGTATTTCGTCTTAAATTTTTACTCTTTTACTTCCCAAATATCATTGGTTTCGAGCATCTCCATAAAGGTGTGATAATGCTTCTGTGCCTTCACCTCTTCTATCTGCTGATTGACAGCAGCGTCATAGGTAGGTGCTTCAACGTCACGGATAACTCCGAGGGCTACAGGGAAGCCGTCTTCGTTGCTCATCATTGCGAGCTTTAACTGCAAGGTATTATCCTGACAGTGAGCATCATGTACGAGGATATCATCGCGAGTAATACCGTTCTCACCGATTTTAACCACCTTCAAGCCGAAGCCTTCTTGTACAAGTCCAAACTCTTGGTTGGGACCGAAGATCAATGGTTCGCCATGCTTGACATAGATAGCATTCTCCTTACGACCTTGTGAGGTATAAACAGAGTTGTGACAACCATCGTTGAAGATAACACAGTTTTGTAAAATCTCACACACGGCAGCACCCTTATGTAGATAAGCAGCCTTGAGGATTTCAATTGTCTCGGTATTGTCGCTGGCAACACTACGTGCGAAGAAGTTACCACGCGCACCGAAACAGAGTTCTGCTGGGTGGAATGGGTCCTCCGTAGTACCATAAGGACTTGACTTAGAAACGAAGCCACGTGGACTGGTTGGTGAATACTGTCCCTTCGTTAGACCATAGATACGGTTGTTCAGAAGAATCATATTCAGGTCCACATTACGACGCATCGCATGGATAAAGTGGTTACCACCGATGGCAAGTGCGTCACCATCGCCCGAAACCTGCCAGATGGTAAGGTTTGGGTTGGTCACCTTTGCACCTGTAGAGATGGCTGCTGCACGACCGTGAATGGTCTGCATAGCGTATGTATTAGCATAATAAGGTAATCGGCTTGAGCATCCGATACCACTGATAACGGCTGTTTCGTAAGGTGGAACACCTAACTCTGCCATTGCTTTCTGCAAGCTGGCAAGGAAGAAATGGTCGCCACAGCCAGGACACCAACGTGGTTGTCCCTTCTTAAAATCTTGTGCTGTATATTGATTCATGACTTTTAATTTAATTCAGAATTCAAAATTCAGAATTCATAATTATGATTACCATTAATTCAGAATTCAAAATTCATAATTCACAATTATGATTACTTCTATTCGCTTAACTCTTAACAAGCAACTTGTTAACTCGTTAACTCGTCAACATGTAGACTTATCAACGTCGCAAGCAACTTGTAAACTCGTTAACTTGTCTACTCGTCAACTCCCTTACTCAAGTATCTTCGTATAGAAAGTACCAGTTTCTTCCTTTGGCAGTGGAGCCTTGAGGAGTTTCTCGAAAGTAGTAACCAACTCCGTGACAACGAATGGTTGTCCCTTAACTTGGTTATACTGATAAGGCGCGAAGTGGTTGATACGAATACGCAAGAGGGCTGCAAGCTGACCAAGATTTTGTTCTGCAACAACGACTTTCTTGTAACGACTAAGCACTTCTGCTGTGTTCTTTGGTAATGGGTTCACATACTTGAACTGTGCCAAAGCAACCTTATGTCCCTTACCACGCAACACCTCCATAGCTGAATAGAGATGACCGTATGTACTACCGAAGCCTACAATGAGTAAATCAGCATCATCCTTGTCGCCTAAAACTGTCAAATCAGGTACAGGAATACGTGCCACCTTGTTCCAACGGATGTGGTCCATCTTGTCATGGTTCTCTGGATCGGTTGAGATAGCACCTGTCTCACCATCTTTCTCCAAACCACCAAGGATGTGTGTATAGCCCTCCGTACCAGGGATAGCCCAGTAACGTGCTAATGTCTTAGGGTCACGCTTGTATGGAGTATACTTATACTTTTGGTCTTCTGTAACGAAGTGTGGATGGATTTCTGGCAAATCTTCGATGTTTGGAAGTTTCCAAGCAGAAGAACCATTAGCAATGAATGCATCGGTAAGGAGCACTACTGGTGTCATATGTTCCAATGCAATCTTACAAGCGTTATAGGCTGCATCAAAGCAATCGGTAGGACTTGTAGCTGCAATGACAGGCATTGGACTCTCACCATTACGACCATAAAGCACCTGCAAGAGGTCGGTCTGCTCACTCTTCGTAGGCATACCCGTTGACGGACCACCACGCTGTACGTCGATAATCACCAATGGAAGCTCATCAATAAGTGCAAGGTTCATTGCCTCACTCTTCAAACAGATACCCGGACCAGAGGTTGAAGTAGCAGCCAAAGCACCAGCGAAAGCAGCACCAATAGCCGATGCACAACCAGCAATCTCGTCCTCACACTGTACGGTTGTCACACCCATTGACTTATGCTTTGACAACTCATGTAAGATATCTGTTGCTGGAGTGATAGGATAAGAACCTAAGAAAAGACGCAAGCCAGCACGCTCAGCCGCAGCCATCAGACCGTAAGCAGTAGCCTTGTTACCCGTAATATCCATATAACGGCCAGGCTGTTTCACTGTTGACTCAATACGATAGGTATTAGGAACAGAAGCATGTACGTTATGACCATAGTCATATCCTGCACGTACTACCTTTATATTCGCCTCTGCAATGGCTGGTTTCTTCTTAAACTTTGTCTCAAGATAGTTGTTTACCAACTCTAAGTCACGATTGAAAAGCCAGCAGACAAGACCCAAGGCAAACATATTACGGCACTTTAGCATAGACTTATTATCCATACCAGTATCAGCCAAACAGTCCTTCACCATCTTTGTTATCGGACAAGCCACTACCCGATCAGGGTCGATACCCATCTCGCCTAAATAGTCATCACTGCGGAATTCAGCCTTCTGAAGGTCACGCTGTCCGAATGAATCAGTATCAATAATAATTGTACTGTTAGGCTTACAATGCTTATACTGCATCTTCAACGCAGCAGCATTCATTGCTACAAGAACGTCACAGAGGTCACCAGGCGTATAAACCTTGCCCGCACCGATATGAACCTGGAATCCACTCACACCTGTCAAGGAGCCTTGCGGGGCACGGATATCAGCTGGATAGTCTGGGAAAGTAGATACACCATTGCCGACTGTAGCCGAGACAGTGGTGAAAATGTTACCCGCAAGCTGCATACCATCACCTGAGTCACCAGAAAAGTGCACTACAACACTGTCGAGTTCTTTCACTTCGATTTGTTCTTCCATAGATTATTTCTTGTTTATGTTAGTAAATCGTTTCTGTATTTCTTAGCTTTTCCACCATAGCGGTAAAACTTATTTAACAAATTTCTTACCATTAAGAACATAGATTCCCTTTGGCAATTCGCTCTCATGAGTCCCTATCTTAGCACCCTGCAACGAATAAATATCATCGCTTTCAGTACTTTCCTGTATCTTTGTCATTGGAACACTGATACTCGTAGGGATATGCTTCTCCTTTTGATAGACACGTATCCAATCGACGCGCATCTCATAGGTATGGTTGACATCTGCCTTTTTTGCCCATGAACCATTGCCCACTGACTGATTGAGAATCAGGTAGAAATTAGACTTATCAAACGGCCATTGCTCCTGACTATCATTCTGTTTCTTATATTGGAACACGCGCTTACCATCAGCAAAGAAGGTCAGCACGTCCTCTTCCCACTCTACGGCATAGGTATGATAACGATTCATTGGCATCCAAAGATTACCAGAATGTGGCTCATTTTCATGACTTTTTGTCCACGCAGAGTGTACAGTTGCATAACAACGCTGCTCATTATCAATCTGCTCAAAGATATCAATCTCACCGCCTTTCGGCCATCCAAGCTTTGACTTTGGCATCATCCAGATAGCAGGAAAATTACCTATAAAAGGATTAACCATTGCCCGACACTCTACACGACCAAAGCGAAAGGTGAAGCTCTGACTGGTTTCGATACCGCCTGAAAGCATTTCCACATCATCTTTTGACCTATCAGGATTAGGAATGGCACGCAGAACGAGATTACCATCCTTCATAAAAGCGACCTCAGGAGAGTTGCTCAAGAAGCGTGCCCATGTCACTTTGGGACGGCGTGTACAGTATCTCCACACCTTTGTATTAGGTAAGGTGCCATCTGGCTCATTAAACTCATCATGGAAGACAAGCGTATATTCTGAGCCCGGAGTTTCTGCATCCGCAGGCAATGGCTCAACACCATCAGCCAACTTGACTCCCTGTGCAAATGATACTATGGAAAACAATGCCATTGTAAGCACTGCAAGCAATCTCCTGTTGTTCTTCTTTTGTGACATGATTTTATGAAGATTCTATCTGAAGCGGTACAATCTGAAAAGCATAGAATCATCCTATAGCACAGATGAAAACATAAGGAATTTGACATAACATAGGTCTACATTTCCCCACATTGCTTTCTCGACTTTCCGTTTTTTAGATTATCTTTTGTTTACGTTAGTGTATTCTGAGGACAAAAGTGCGAAATATTATTGAGAAAACAAAATCTTTTGAGGAGAAAAAATATATTTTTATATCTTACGAGTAAAAAGCATCAAGAAATCAACTCTCCAACCACTTGAAGACAGTAAAAAGCATATAAAATACCAACTCATATTGTTGACTATCTTTATCAATCATCTTATCATTTCATCAACACCTAACATTAAACACCCAACACCCATCATCCAACACCCAACACCCCAAAACTCACATCATCAACACCTAACATTAAACACCCAACACCCACCAATCAATACCCCAAAGATTCAAGATAACATTTTAAAAATCATTACATAATTTCTAATAAAACATCTGTAAATAATGACAAATACACGTATAGAAATCAGGTTTGTAACAAACACGAAATCAGTTAGTTATAAAGTAGTACAATAAAAGGTGCTTAATTGGACTTCAAAAGGGCGTTAATTGAACCTCAAAAGGGCATCTTTTGCAAGCCTATTAGGCGTCTTTAAGAAGCCAAAAGAGCATGTATTGATTTCGAATCACATAAAAATAGTTTACAAATTCCCATAATATAGGAATAAGTTGTTGGTAGAAGACGGATAGACATAGTATCTATTTACAAACTATACATCTAACAGAAGAACCATATTAATCCTCTTCTACCCAATTATTGATGGTTAATAAGCCCCAAATCAACACCTTATTATACAAGTAATATCAGAGTTTTATTGTAACTTTGCAATACTTTCCACAAATGAAAGCTTACAACAATAAAACAAGACATGGTCAAAGCCGTTGTTAAGGCTATCCTCAAAAGGGAAAAGGGTTTGTAGAATAGCTTTCTTTTGATGAAGGAAACCAGACAAATAAAGAAACAGAAGAGAAATGATATTACTAAGCTTCGATACGGAAGAGTTTGATGTACCACGCGAACATGGGGTAGACTTCTCCCTTGAAGAGGGCATGAAGGTATCCATTGAGGGTACGAATCGCATCCTCGACATACTGAAGGCGAATAACGTCTGCGCTACCTTCTTCTGCACTGGCAACTTTGCAGAACTGGCACCAGAGGTCATGGAGCGCATTAAAAACGAAGGACACGAGGTGGCTTGTCATGGTGTTGACCACTGGCAACCTAAGCCTGAGGACGTTTTTCGTTCTAAGGAAATCATCGAACGTGTAACAGGTGTGAAGGTTGCGGGCTATCGTCAGCCACGTATGTTCCCCGTATCGGATGAGGATATAGAGAAGGCTGGCTACCTTTATAACTCTTCTTTGAACCCTGCTTTCATACCGGGTCGATACATGCACCTCACCACTCCACGCACATGGTTTATGCAAGGGAAGGTCATGCAGATACCTGCCAGCGTTAGTCCACACCTACGTATTCCACTCTTTTGGCTGTCTATGCACAACTTCCCAGAGTGGTTCTATCTTCGTTTAGTTCGACAGGTATTGCGCCACGATGGCTATTTCGTGACCTATTTCCACCCATGGGAGTTCTATGACCTCAAGTCACATCCAGAGTTCAAGATGCCTTTTATCATCAAGAATCATTGTGGACACGAATTGGAACAGCGACTTGACCGCTTTATCAAGGCAATGAAGGCAGACAAGCAGGAGTTTATTACCTACGTAGACTTTGTCAACCGCCAGAAGAAATAAGTTCGATTTACGCCCTGAACAGCAGACAGCAGGCAAAGAAACACTCCCTATAAACACCCCAACAAGCAGAATATAAGATATGATAAAACTTGCAACGGTCTCTCCTTGTTACAACGAGGAAGAGGTTTTAGAACAGTCGGCAGCACAGCTCATGGAGCTATTCGACGAACTCATCAGTCAGGGAAGGATTTCTGATGACTCGATGATAGTGTTTGTCAATGACGGAAGCCGTGACCGAACATGGGAGATTATCCAACAGCTCCACAGCCAGCATCCACGTATAAAGGGTATCAACCTCGCTCATAACGTGGGGCATCAGAATGCTATCATGGCTGGTATGATGACTGCAAAGGACTGGGCTGATGCTGTTATCACACTCGATGCCGACTTGCAAGACGACTATCAGAAATGTATTCCGCAGATGGTTGATGCCTTTGAGGAAGGCAATGAGATTGTCTATGGGGTGAAGGTTTCGCGCAAAGCCGACCCAATCTTGAAGCGTATGTCTGCACAGGCGTTCTATCATCTACAAGAGAAGATGGGCGTGAACAGTATCTTTAACCATGCCGACTTCCGTCTGATGAGCCGTCAGTCCTTAGAGATACTCTCTGGATATAAGGAACGTAACCTCTATCTGCGTGGTCTCATCCCTTCTATCGGACTCAAGTCTACAACTGTTGACGACCGCATCAGCGAACGTAAAGCTGGTACTTCTAAATACACTTTGCGCAAGATGCTTAGCTTGGCATTGGATGGTATCACGTCATTCTCCGTAAAACCAATCTACTATGTCATCTATCTTGGTATCGCCTTCTTGTTCGTCACTTTGTGCATTGGTATCTACGTTATCCACGCTTTCCTCAATCATACAGAGGTAGCAGGCTGGGCTTCGCTCATTCTTAGTATTTGGCTCGTGGGTGCTATGCTGATGATTTCTATCGGTGCGGTGGGAGTTTATATTGCCAAAATATATGAAGAGGTAAAGCAGCGTCCACTTTATAACATCAGTCAAATACTCGATTAATCCCTTCTCACATGGCGATACGCATTAAAGAGCTTTGGCAACGCTGGCGAAAAGACTTCTGGCGACTTTTCCGTTTTGGTATAACGGGCACTATATGTTCGCTTATCCATTATGGAATCTATTGTCTCTTTCTACTCTTTACGAATACAACCATAGCTTATACAGCTGGTTACGGAGTGGGACTTCTTTGTAACTACGGACTTACAACTTACTTTACTTTTAAAGGAAAACCGTCAAAAAATAATGTTGCTGGCTTCGTTGGTAGCCACATACTCAACTATCTTTTAGAGATAGGATTGCTCCATCTCTTCCTTTGGTTAGGTATCAGCAAATGGCTGTCGCCTATCCTTGTGATGGTGATAGTTGTTCCTATCAACTTCGTTTTACTGCGTCTTGTGTTTGTAAAAGGGAAGAAGGGTGATGGGTGTTAGGTGTTGGATGGTGGGTGTTGATGGTTTGTGAGATTCTGTGATAGGTGTTGAATGGTGGGTGTTAATGGTTGGCAGGATTGGATGATAGGTGTTGAATGGTGGGTGTTGATGATTTGCGAGATTCGTATTAGCCGTTCGCACCATTGGTGTTAGGCGTCCGCACACATGGTGCGGAGCGTTCGCACGATTGGTGCTAAGCAGTAATACAGCAATAGAAAAGGGAAGAAAAAACTCATCCCCAAGCTCTTTATGATAAGAAAAGGGCTTGGGGATGATGCTTTATACCTTATTATACACTTCAAGAATCTGAGAGGCTACATCTTGATTTTCGAATCGTTTTACGTAGCGTTGGCTCTTGCTGACCATTTCCTTACGATGCTCTATCGCTGAAAGGATTGCAGCGGCATTGCCGTCGACATCGTCTGGACCTACATAAAGGCAATCTGGGCCACCCGCTTCCTCCAAACAACTACCCGTAGCAGCTACAACTGGCAATCCACTTTGTATGGCTTCGATGATAGGAATACCAAATCCTTCATAACGTGAAGGATAGATGAAAGCCTCAGCCTGATTGTAAATAGCTGCAAGAAGGTCGTTGGGTACACCTTGAAGGAAATGGATTCGCTCGCCAATTCCTAAACGTTTGATTTCTGCATCGAGCTTTTTCTGATACTTGGTCTGCCGTCCTACGATGACAAGATGTAAGTCAGAAGGTAGCTTTGCCATTGTACAAATACCCAAAAGGATGTTCTTTCGCACTTCTACTGTTCCTACATTTAATATATAACGTTGTGGGAGTTGATACTTACGGCGGGCTTCCTCTATCAGTGAAGGACTTACCGACTGATTAAAGTGAGTGCTACAGCTTTGATAAACAAGGTCTATCTTGTCCTCTGGAAAGTCACCATAATATAAGATGTCACGCTTCGTACATTCGCTAATCGCAATGATACGGCTTGCTTCGCGTAGTGTCTGATAGAACTTCCGCTTATAGAAGAATACGTCAATAGCGGGATAAAACTCTGGATGACGTAGGAAGATAAGGTCATGAATAGTAACAACACCGGGGATGCCGGCTGCTGCCAAACCTGAAGGCAGTTCACCCGAAAGACCGTGATAAAGTTCTACTCCGTCTCCTTTTAGGTCCTTTACTACCCCTTTCACACGCCACCAGTCACGCTGCAGACGAAAACGAAGGTGGTCGGGATAGCAGAATTGCACGTTATCTCGTAGTTCTACCTGATTACGAAGGTCGTCACGTCCAGCATCAGGAGCATAGAGTCGTAAGTTTGTGTCAGGCATCAACGGAGCAAGGTCGTTGATGAGCGTACGCCCATAGCTACCAAGTCCGGTACCGTTTCTTACGATTCGTTTAGCATCATAACCTATTATCTTCTTATTCATCAGCATCAACCTTTTCTATTGGAGTATAATCCTTTGTGCATAACTCATAACAAAGCCATAGCCAGAGAATACTGATTGGCAAGGCACGGAGGGCGTATTGCTTGATATATGCTTCTCGGATGAACTTCGGGAAGATGTCGCTGCTACCCATACCAGAGAGTAGGAAGACAAATACCATGAGTGCTATCGCCCATCTTCCACGCTTCCAAGGAGCAGCAGTGTACCATATACAAACGCCTAACAAGGCTATCACATATCCGCTGGCTTCGCTACCTGTACTGAAAAGAATGACAAACAAAAGTACAGAGGCGAGTATTGTCTCACGGAAGGCAAGGTTCTTGTACTGAGAGAAACGCAGGTAAGGAAGGGCAAAGAGTGTCATTCCGGGCAGAATCAGCCATAAGTCAGAATAATTCATACAACCTGTTGTACGACGAACAAGTCCTAAAAGGGAGATATTCTGCTGAATAGAACCGAGGTTCTCAGCATTCTTTTCCACCAAACAAGTGAACCATTCGTGGTATTGTCCTATGACATAAGCAGGCGAACTAATAGCCATTGGCGCACAGAAAAGTACGACTGACCACACGGCAAGCCACATCAATAAACGCAACTTATGCCGAGAGAACAAGAAGAAAGCCAACCCCACGATGCCATATAACTTCACCAACGTACCTAAGACGATGAAGAAAGCTGCCCAACCATCCTTTTCTTTCTCAATAAGGAAGAAAGAAGAGAGAATCATTGCAGCCACAGCAATATTGAACTGCTGCATAAAGAGGGCCGTTGGGAGCGTTATTCCACAGAACCAAAGTATGAAAATCTTTTGTTTTTCACGCAGTCCTGAACGGACAATAGCTAAATATAGCCATGCTGTTAGGAACACTAACCATAGCAACATACCCGCCCAAAGAGGCAGAATAGCAAAAGGTGCGATGACAAGTGAGAACACCGGACCATAATGATTCACATCCCAATATTCCGCAGGATAGGCTGTATAGAGTGAAGTTTGATTCACTGTGTGCCAGTAAACACCACGAAAGATAAGGAAGTTATTGAAACTTCGATTGTACTTCAGCATTCCTGCGAGGGCAATGATAAACCATAAGCCCATAAGGAACCAGCGGTTAGAGAGTAAAGGATGGTGTAAGAGTTGCTTTATTCTATCTTTCATCACATTTATTTCTTAGGAAACAGACAAGGGATGTTCTTTTTCAACCATCGGTTTAACTTTTCCATCGGGGTTCGTTTCCAGCTATGAGCACAATAATGTATGGCGTATGAAGCTGGTGTTGCTTCATACTTGTTACCTGCAAAGATTTCCGAACGGAACACCATCATATTGTTTTCGAGTGGTTGGTCTTTATCCAAGTACTTAAAGCCATACTTTTCCATTACCCTTGCATAGACAAATGGCGAGATTACTCCCTTACCATTAGAGCCTTCTGGATAGATAAACTCACGTTTCTCATAGTCGTCTAAGACGTCTTTCACAAACTGACAGCCAGCCTCAGAACCCATCACGGCAGCCTGAATCTGTATTCCTGAGACGAAATCATCCTTGATACGATTGCCTTCTTCATCAATCATATCCATCGCACCGGTCATCTCTATCTGCTTTGGATGATACTCTAATGAAGTGAAGAACTTATAGTTAAGGAATTCATCAAACGACTTCAACACCTTTACATCAGAGTCAAGATAAATACCACCTTCGGTATAGAGCGCATACATACGGATATAATCTGCTGCGAAAGCCCACTTACGTTGCTCGAAAGCTTCGCGCACATAGACGGGAGCCTTTGACATATCAAAGTTCTCTGTGTTCCATAATTTTATCTCATAGTCGGGCAACACCTTCCTCCAAGTGTCCATACACTTCTGTATTTTATCAGGATATGGGTCGTTGCTGAGCCAGCAGTAATGAATGACTTTGGGTATCATAGCGATAGGGTTATTAATTGTTACAAACTTATTGATTCTTTAATTTACAGAGGAAATAGACGAAATAAAGACGTGGTAGAAGTCGAATCTGCTCTAAACAGCCGTCTAATTCTCTGATAATTTGTATGTTGTCATATAGTCCTCGTGACCGATTCGTATTGGAAACACCCGTTGTATCAAAGTTGGCAATAGCAAAAGGCAGTTGAAGAAAGCGATAATGCTTTTTCCAAAGCAACTTATACAACTTAAAGTCTGCTGACATTCGATGACTTATATCGTATGGGAAAGTTCGCAGACAGGCTGTACGTGTCAGACAACTTTGGTGACAAAAGTACATTCTATGACTATTATGCGGTGGCTCTGCAGCCTTAACAGTTCCATTCTTTACGACATCACCATAGATAACATCAGCCTCGCGCGGAACTTGAAAGACCCGATTCAAAACATCATCAGCTGCAAATGTGTCACCAGCATTGAGAAAGATGCACCACTCTCCTGTAGCCATTGCAACTCCTTTGTTCATTGCATCATAGATACCCTCGTCTTGTTCTGTTATCCAATGACTGATATGAGCTTCATACTTACGAATTATCTCTATCGTACCATCGGTAGAACCACCATCAACAACAACGTATTCAATGTGCTCATACTGCTGTGCCAAAACGCTACGGATAGTCTTCTCTATCAGTGATACAGCGTTATAACAAACGGTAATGACCGTAACTAAGGGATTTTCTATCATAGCAATGAATTATTCAAACACATTTTATACCAATAAAACACATTGCCTTTACCAAATCAGTAGGTATTTCTATCTTTCAAATATACTTTCCAACAAATCCGATATTACGTTGTTTTTTTTCAATTGGCATAATGCAAATGTACAGAAAAAAATCGTATCTTTGCCCATAAGATGGAAAAAAAAGAGATATCAGTTGTTATCAATACCTACAATGCAGAGAAATTCCTGCAGCGTGTACTCGACTCCGTTAAGGACTTCGATGAGGTTGTTATCTGCGATATGGAGAGTACTGACCATACCGTAGAGATTGCTCAACGTGCCGGATGTAAGGTTGTTACTTTCCCAAAAGGTAATCATACCTGTGTCGAGCCAGCCCGAAACTTTGCCATACAGAGTGCTAAAAGTCCGTGGGTACTCGTCGTTGACGCTGACGAATTGGTGACACCAGAACTGAGATCTTATCTCTATCAGCACATCGACAACCCTAACTATGCGAGAGGTCTTTATATTCCAAGGCAGAACCGATTTATGAATACCCCTAAGAAAGGGTTTTCAAAGGATTACCAACTGCGCTTCTTTATCTGCGAAGGAACTGTATGGCCTCCATACATACACTCCATTCCACAAGTGCAGGGACCTATTGAACACATCGACAACCATCTTTACAACGTACAATTAATTCACTTAGCGGAGAACTATTTAGCTGATATGTTAGAGAAATGTAACCGCTATACCACTAACGAAGTCCTCAAAAAACAAGGCAAGAACTATGGAATCGGCGCATTACTCTTCCGTCCTTTCTGGCGTTTCTTCAAATCCTACTTTATGAATGGAGAAATAAGAAACGGTGTTACAGGCTTTATTGATAGTGTTATGACAGGCTTCTACCAGTTTATGATTGTTGCGAAAGTAATAGAGGCAAGGATAAAGAAACAGAGTGAAGACGAACAGAAATAAACGAATCATTATAATATAACAATAGAGGGTGTAAGCTTCAAAACTTACACCCTCTATCGTTTTGTTACTGTTGCGTCCTCCAATACAAACCAAAATACACCTGACGGAGTAGGTTGCGGGCTGCCGTAAGTCGCTCAGCCTTCTTCTGATAGCTTGGTATAGCTTCTATCTGGTCAACGTTTGCACTATAATAAGTACTGTCCGAAACGGACGTATCTAAGAGGTTCTTACCCATCTTGAAATACTTTGTATTACGGAAAGCAAAGGGGGCAAGCGTTGCTAAGATATCATCATGGCTTCCCCATCGATTTGTTAACTTGTTATAAGCCTCCTTGCGTAGGTAAGGTGGGAGATAGACATAGAGCGGAACGGAATGTTCATACCGCTTATCGATTACATCATGATTAAGAATAACGCGCACGTTATGGTCACCTGTGATAACAAGTATCGTATTCTTTGCTGCTGCAGAGGCTTTGAAGCGATTGAGAAAATCGTTCAGTGCTTTGTTATAATAGCGGAATCCAGTGAGATACTTATCCAAAACCTTACGATTATGCTCTGCAAAACACTTCTTACCATAGAAAGAATCGGGCAAAGGAGGAAGTTTCAAGTCCTTTGGGAACTCAAAAGGTGGATGATTTGTCGTCGTCATCACAGTTATCATCTGCCGTTTCTTTGATGGTTTATTTAACTTATCTAACAACGCTTGGAAGAGGTATTCATCGTAAACACCAATACTATTATAAGTCGCATGAGGATAGTCTTTCAAGAGAAAGAACTTATCATAGACTGCATCAAACTGCTGATGAGGCAATGCTTCAGCACAGTTCTCCCACGCAGCATCCATTCCCGACATGAACATCGTTGTATAGTTGCTGGCTTTGAAAGGTAAGGCAATCGACGTAGGAAGCGTATTGAAACGATAAGATGAAGTAAAGAAGTGTGGGAAAGGAGTAGACACAAAGAGGTTTTCAAGCGAATTTATCGTACCATTCTGAACCGATTGGAAGTTGCGGAAAAGCAAATCTTCTTTGAAATGACGGTCCAAACCAAAGTTCATCTCCGCATCCTTCTGTTGTAGATTGAACAGATAATTGCTCCAACTTTCGCTATAAATAATTACAACATTAGGCTGTGGTTGCTTTAAACTGTCACCCACTTCTGCGAATAATGCACGCTGCAAGGCTGTTAGCGTGTCGTTCTTTGCTATCTTTATCTGCCCATCGGTATAAACATCTAATGCTTCTTGCAGACTCTTAAACTTATATTGTGCTAATAAGTCATCTGTACTCTCAACCTTAAAGGCCTTAGCTTTCTCTTTACAAGCCTTCTTCAACATGTAGATAGCATTGGGAACAAGGTCGTTCAGAAGCTTCTGATTTGATACAAAGGTGTCTTCTATCTGCAAAGGGAAACGCCATACCGACCCACGCATACCAATAACTACAAAAGCAATATACAGTAAAATGATAACCGAAAGTTTAATAAGTTGACAGCGTGAAGTCTTCCGACCGCCTGAAGAACAGTTCGAATGACGAGACAACGACCTATCTGATTCGATTCTACGAATGACATAAAGGATCAATAATGAGAGGAGAAGGAAGGCTAAACCTTCATAAACACAATGGTATTCTTCCCATATAGCCTGTATTAAACTTAAGGGTCCTTCATTGAAGAAGTCAAAGAAAGTGAGGTTAATATGGCTATTGAAATTAGAAAAGAAGCCCAAATCTATACCGCTGAGTGCCAGTATAAGAATGTTGACAATAGCGTAATAAACCTTACGGAAACGGCTCAATACACGATCAGTCCACGGCTTACGAAGGGCTGCAAAAACAAAGGTCAGAACCGTTGGAAGCAACAAAACGTAACAAACTACCTGCATATCAAAACGCAGGACATTGAAAAGTAAACGTGGAAGAACAGTTAGGTTGCTGCCTATAAGACCCATCGGAACAAACGCAATAGCAAAGCAAATGCGAACGAAAAAAAGGATAACAAGGATGACAGCAGAGTGCTTTAGCAGATATGTTAAGTTCTTATACATTATTTCTTATTACTTATTTCGGGGTTTGTTCTTACTTATTTCGACTTTAAAATAGAATGTTTTCTGTAACAACAGAGCATCAAGAGTCATTGATTTTATCGTTATTTCTACTCCTGTTATGTATCGTAAGTAGTCTTCTCAACAGCTTGTGGCGTTTTTTTTTCATGTAAATAAATCTTTTTCTTCATGACAATAAATATTTATTTTCATGAAAATAATTCTTTCTTTTCATGAAAATAATTCACTAACAGAAGTCGATTGTATGACCATACACTACGGAATATTGATGAACTATTACAGTTTTCTTATGTTATTTACGGCTTCAAAGACTATATGATATTGCGAAAGAGATTATCAAAGTAGTCAAAGCAATCCTCTTGTAAGGGCTTGTTGATATCTTTAATCCAATACAATGGAGTGTTACGATACATTGATGCAACGAGTGTAAACGTACTCGGTGGACCGATTAGATAATCGCAATGAGAAAGAAGGCACAGGTCCTCTCCTGGATTACCTTGTGGAAAGACGACATTCTCTTGCCCAAAGGCCTCGCTATAAGCTTGCTTATTGAGTTTTGGATCATTACCACAAATATAGATTACAACACGTTTATTAGGATGAAGGAGAATAAACTGACGGATAATATTAATCATCTGCTTATCGTCATAGAGAAATCTACCATCATTCCATGTGGCATAATCACCACGACGGATATGTACACCCAATCTGATAATACCCTCTTTAGACGATGCTTCCAACAATGAAGTAACCTTGTTTTCGATGTGGGAATCAAAGGCAAATAAGGATAATATATCTGGCTTATACTGTAAGAAAAGGTCATACCAACGAGCAAACCAGCCCTCGGCAACAAGACATCCATGCCTCATTGCATTTTCCTTTTCAGTTAAGTCTTCGTCAGGTGTATCAAATGTGACGGTAGGTATTAGTTTTAATTGGGCTGCATACTTTGCAAAAAGATAAACAAAAAAATTATGCCAACGAGTCCTACAGATATGAAAGTATTGATACTTGTAAGCAAATCGCATTGAAACCGTCTTCCGATTGTTCGCCCTTGCCCAAGCATACAGATGTCCATATTGCAGGATGTTATTACACATCCGCCCTTTATCTCTTACAAAAATCATTCCTTATCTTTTTTCCTTATAATCTCATCCAGTGGCTCCAAACTTACTCTTCCAGTCTTCTCATCATAGCGTAAGTTAAACTCTTCGCGCGTACGCTTCCATCTTTTATGACTCCAAAGATAAAGTTCTGGCTGTCGACGGATAGTTTCTTCTAACAACTGAAAGTATTTATCGGTTATTTCCCAATCCTTATACTTTGCTGGTTCAGTGGTTATCAACTTGAAATCACACTGATAATAGCCTCTTCGCACACGTGAAACATCACCATAGAAAACGGCTTGTCCAGTCTTCTTAACGATACGTTCACTACCTGTTAAGACGGGTGTATCGTGATTTAGGAAGCCTACCCAATGATGAATATTATTCCAAAAAGGTGCTTGATCAGCGATATATCCAATCACAATAGGTTGTTTCTTCTGGCGATAAGAAACTACTTGTCGCAGTGTCTCTGCCATTGGAATACAAAGTGCATGATGTTTTTCACGTACAGACTTGAAGAGTTTATCAAATCTTTCGTTCTTCAACGGATGATAAACTTGGCAACACTGTGCCTTCTCAGAAACCCATAAAGGCAAGGATGTTATTAACTCCCAATTACCATAATGTCCAAGATATACAGCACAGGATACTCCTTTTTCAAGCAACTCGTTCATTTCTTCTATTCCTGTGAAAACCATCCTCTGACGAAGTTCACGCTTACTCATATTGAGAAGCTTGATAGTTTCTACAAGATAATCACAGAAGTAATGATAAAAACCACGTTCTATACGCTGCAATTCAGCCTCATCTTTCTCTGGAAAACTGTCCTTGAGGTTCTTCCAAATAACCTTATGACGATACTTTACAACCTTTCCGACCAAAAGATAAAGGCAGTCAGAAAAGACATAAAGTAGGCTCATTGGCAACAAAGACATCGTATACCAAAAGATATATGATAGTGCGTAAGCAATATAAGAAAGTCCTTTTTTCATTTTACAAGAAGTCTCTCTATCTTCAATGATATTACTTATATCTCCTGCATATCATGCAGTTTCTTATAGTAGCCTTCGATATCCATAAGCTCATCGTGCGTACCCCGCTCTACAATCTCACCTTCGTGCAGTACGCAAATCTCATCGCTATTCTTGATAGTAGATAGGCGGTGCGCTACAGCTATGGTCGTACGCGTCTTCATAAGCTTATAAAGAGCATCCTGTACAAGGCGTTCACTCTCTGTATCGAGGGCTGATGTTGCTTCATCAAGGATGAGGATTGGAGGGTTCTTAAGGATAGCACGCGCAATACTCACACGCTGACGCTGTCCACCAGAGAGACGTCCTCCACGGTCACCAATGTTTGTGTCGTATCCTCGCTCACTATTCATGATAAACTCATGAGCGTTGGCAATCTTCGCAGCTTCGACTATTGCCTCGTCTGTAGCATTGACACCGAAAGAGATGTTATTCTTGAAACTATCGTTGAAGAGGATTGCCTCTTGGTTTACATTACCAATAAGCTGGCGAAGGTCGTGTACTCCTAAATCCTTAATATTGATTCCGTCAATGAGAATCTTACCTTCCTGCACATCGTAATAACGTGGGATGAGGTCGAGCAAGGTAGACTTTCCGCTACCGCTCTGTCCTACCAAGGCAACAGTCTTACCCTTTGGAATAACGAGGTTAATATCCTTCAATACCCAATGGAGTTCTGGCTTGCCCTCATCGTCCTTACCATCTGTATAAGCAAAGCTGACATGTCGGAACTCAATCTCATGTTCGAAGCTATCAATATGTACTGGATTCTCTGGGTCATTTATCTTCACTTCTGCCTGTAGAATCTTGTCAATACGCTCCATTGAGGCAAGTCCTTTAGGAATGTTGTAACCTGCACGAGAGAATTCCTTCAATGGATTGAGAATGCTATAGAGGATAACAAGATAGTAGATAAAGGTAGGACCGCTGATAATTGGTGATTCACCCAAGACAAGGGTACCGCCAAACCAAAGTACAACAACAATCATGACCGTTCCAAGGAACTCACTCATCGGATGCGCTAACTGCTGACGAATGTTCACTCGCATGATGTCGCTGCGGTATTCTGAGTTGATTTTATCAAAGCGTTCGTTCATCATTCCTTCAGCACAGAAGGCTTTGATGACTCTTAATCCGCCTAAAGTCTCTTCCACCTGACTCATCGTATCACTCCACAACTTCTGTGCTGTCATACTGTTCTGCTTTAGCTTTCTACCAACAAAGCCCATAAACCATCCGAAGATAGGTACGAAAATGAGCGTGAAGAGTGTCAACTGCCAAGAGATAACAAGTAGTGTGGTAAAGTAAATGATGATAAGAACAGGGTTCTTAAAGAGCATGTCGATAGATGACATGATAGAGTTGTCAACCTCTTGTACGTCACCACTCATACGAGCGATGATGTCTCCCTTTCTTTCCTCACTAAAGAAGCCTAAAGAAAGGGATGTAATCTTCTCATAGAGTTGGTTACGAATGTCACGCACTACACCTGTTCGGATAGGAATGATTGATGCAGAAGAAAGGAAGTAGGCACCAGTCTTTAAGAAAGTCATAAAGGCAAGAATCAAACCGATAGCCAACAGGACGGTTGTTGGTCCCCAACTGGTGATGTATATCTGCGTGTAATAATCTGCATTGTTCGATAGTACCTCCTTGAAAGAGCCTTCGCTCCAAGCCATAGCACGCGTTGCTCCCGTTCCTGCATCTACCTTAAAAAGAATCTGAAGGAGTGGGATAAGGGTAGCAAAGGAGAATATATTGAGAAAGGCTGACAATATATTGAAAATGATTGACAGCACAAGATACTTCTTATAGGGTGGTATGAACCTGCGTAAAACGTGTATGAATTCCTTCATCAACTAATCTTCTTATCTGTTTATCAATTTTGCAAATATAGCTATAAATAGTAAAACCGCAAAATTGTTTTGCGGTTTTATCTTTTTATATAAACTATATTTACACTTCTTCTCCAAAGAGTGTGGCACTGGTTGAGCCTGTGATGCGTACACGTACCGTCTCACCAATATGATGATTGCCACGTGGCATGACTACAGCCTTGTTCTGTGGCGTACGTCCCATCAGCTGTTCACGACTACGTTTTCCAAAGCGTTCGATAAGGATATCAAACTCTTTGCCCTCGTCTTTCTTGTTCTGTTCGGCAGAGATTTCGGTCTGTAAGCGAATCAACTCATTCAAACGACGAATCTTCTCTTCCTCAGATACATTGTCAGGGAGGTGCTTTGCAGCATAAGTACCTGGTCGTTCAGAGTACTTGAACATAAAGGCTGAATCGAAACCTACCTCTCGCATCAATGAAAGCGTTTGCTGGAAGTCTTCTTCTGACTCATTATGATAACCAATAAAGATATCAGTTGTCAATCCACAATCAGGAATAAGACGACGAATAGCAGCTACTTTCTCAAGGTAGTCCTCACGTGTATATTTACGATTCATCACCTTCAGCACACTATTACTACCGCTCTGTGCAGGGAAGTGGATATGATTACAGAGGTTTGGTTCGGTAGCTACCGCCTCAATAATATCTTCTGTCATATCTTCTGGGTTAGAAGTCGTGAAGCGCACACGCATATCTGGTACGCTCTGTGCCACCTTATGCAATAGTTCTGCAAATGAAACACCATTCTCTGGACGCTTACCATTAGGCAACAAGCCGTATGAATTGACGTTCTGACCTAAGAGTGTAACCTCCTTAAAGCCCTTGTCGTGCAAGTCTTTAACCTCTTTCAAGATACTCTCTACATCACGAGAACGCTCACGACCACGTGTGAAAGGTACGATACAATAGTGACAGAAGTTATTGCAACCACGCATGATACTAACGAAGCCCGACACTCTATTGCCACCAATACGCTGTGGGATAACATCACGATAGGTCTCAGTGGTAGAGAGTTCGATATCCAAAGCATTCGTACCGTTCTCACACTGTGCTATCATATCAGGCAAGTTAAGGTAGGAGTCTGGTCCACACACAAGGTTGGCATGGTGATTTTGAATTAAGTCGTCTCTTACTCGCTCTGCCATACATCCTAACACGCCCAAGATAAGGTCGCGCCCTTTCTTCTGCTCAGCGTGCAAAGCCTCTAAACGATTGTATATCTTGTTCTCTGCGTTCTCACGTACAGAACAGGTATTAAGGAAGATTGCGTCTGCTTCATCCTCATTCTCACATACGTCATAGCCTGCCATCTTCATGACTGAAGCCACGACTTCAGAGTCTGCCACATTCATTTGGCAGCCGTATGTCTCAATATATAGTTTCTTCATTCTGTTGTTATCTCGAAAAATTTAGCATGCAAAGATACTAAATTTATCGCATACAACCGAAAAACGTTCTGACTATTTGAGTCTTATGGCGTGCTAACACGGTCTTTTTATCTAATTAAGTCGCTTGATAAACATTTCTCATACAAGTTTTGCCAGTGATATATCATTCCTTTTATCACGACAATTATGCTGTGTCTTACATATATTCAACCAATGTGTTAAGGCGCAGCACGAATGGTGCGAAGGCTTAGCACATATGGTGCGGAGGCTTAGCACCACACGTGCGGAGGGATAAACATCCTACAGTATATCACCAATATAGATGGAACTTATTATCAAGAAGGACTATACAAACGGCATTTAGGTTGATCAGATAGTAAGATTTGCAAAACTTACAAACTCGTTTACGCCCTTTATCGGATATTTTCCGTACCTTTGCAGACCGATTAGACACATTCACAATAAATAAAGGATAGCTACAGGTCAGTAAAAGCATAGAGATAAGTAGGCTAAAGGTTACTGATAAACTCAATGCCTGATAACTGCCTGGTAATGAAAATAAAACAATGAACAAGAATACAAATGATTTTGAGATAATGGCACCTGTAGGCTCACGAGAGTCACTCGCAGCTGCCATCAATGCCGGAGCTAACTCTGTTTACTTCGGTATCGGAAAGCTGAATATGCGTTCACATTCAGCTAACCACTTCACCATCGACGACCTCAAAGAGATTGCCGAGACCTGTAACGCAAAGGGAATACAAACTTATCTGACTGTAAACACTGTCATCTATGGCGAGGATATTGAGACGATGCACGAGATTATCGATGCTGCTAAGGCTGCAAATATCACCGCTGTCATCGCCAGTGACGTTGCTGTAATGATGTATTGCCGTCAGGTGGGGGTTGAGGTTCACCTCTCAACACAGCTGAATATCTCTAATATTGACGCCCTAAAGTTCTACGCTCAGTTTGCTGATGTTGCCGTATTGGCACGCGAGCTGAACATGGATCAGGTAAAGGAGATACACGAACAGATTATCAAACAGAATATCTGTGGACCAAAGGGACAGCCTATTCGTATCGAGATGTTCTGCCATGGTGCGTTCTGTATGGCAATTTCGGGCAAGTGTTATATGAGTCTTCACGACTCTAACCGCTCTGCTAATCGTGGTGCTTGTACTCAGATATGCCGTCGTAGCTATACGGTTACAGACAATGAGACTGGCAATCAGTTAGAGATTGACAACAAGTACATTATGAGTCCAAAGGACTTAAAGAGTGTTCGCTTCATTGATAAGATGATGGATGCTGGTGTACGTGTGTTTAAGATTGAGGGTCGTGCGCGTGGACCAGAGTATGTTCACACCGTTGTGAGCTGCTACAAGGAGGCTATCGAGAGCGTACTCGATGGTACCTTCACCGAAGAAAAGAAGGACCAGTGGGACGAACGACTCTCAACAGTCTTCAACCGTGGCTTCTGGGATGGCTACTATCAAGGTCAGAAGATGGGCGAATGGACTAAGGATTATGGCAATAAGGCTACCGAAAAGAAGGTGCTCATCGGTAAGGTGATAAGGTATTTCTCTCGTCTTGGCGTAGCTGAGGTGGCTGTTGAGGCTAACACCTTCGTAAAGGGAGAGAAGCTTCTTATCACTGGTAACAGCACTGGCGCTATGTTCCTCAATGCTGAAGAAATCCGTTACGACCTCAATCCTGTTGATAAAGCAGAACAAGGTTGGCGTGTTTCTATCCCTGTACCGGACAAGGTTCGCCCGAATGATAAACTGTTTAAGTTAGTAACAAAGTAAATTAATAATTCAGAATTCACAATTCATAATTATGATTACTATGATAATTCTGAATTCAACATTCATAATTCACAATCCAAATTCACAACGATGATTACTTCTATTGGTTAATATTATATGGTAAATAACAATATAGTAAATTGCTTGTAGCAATAAACTCTACCAACAAAGGTAATCATAATTATGAATTTTGAATTATGAATTCTGAATTAAAATAAGGCAATTATGACAATAAACGAAGCACAAGATGCGGTAATTGGTGAGTTTGAAGACTTCACTGATTGGATGGATAAATACCAAATGCTCATTGACTTGGGTAACGAGTTGGAGCCATTAGAGGAGCAGTATAAGAACGAGCAGAACCTTATTGATGGTTGTCAGAGCCGTGTATGGCTACAGTGTGACAACGTAGATGGTAAACTTATCTTCACTGCTGACTCTGATGCACTCATCACAAAGGGAATCATTGCCCTTCTGATACGTGTATTGAGTAATCATACTCCACAAGAGATTATCGATGCTGACCTCTATTTCATTGATCAAATAGGTCTCCGCCAGCATCTCTCACCTACACGTAGCAATGGCTTGCTGTCTATGGTGACAAAGATTAAGGCATATGCTGTAGGGTTTAGTTTGCAGTAAGAGGAGCCTCCCCCAACCCCTCCGAAGGGAGGGGAGTGCAGATAACAAAGGGCGAATAATATAGGTTTGCTTTGTTGAGGTTTCTATAACATTTAGCATATATCCCTTATTCTATAATAATATTATACAACTATAACCCACACACAAGCTAAGACTCCTCCCCTTAGGGGAAGTTAAGTAGGGTTCTACAAGCTAATAATCCTCCCTTCGGATAGGTTAGGTGGAACTTCACAAGCTAAGACTCCTCCCCCTTAGGGGAAGTTAAGTGGGGTTCTACAAGCTAATATTCCTCCCTTCGGTGAGGTTAGGTGGAACTTCACAAGCTAAGACTCCTCCCCCTTAGGGGAAGTTAAATGGGGTTCTACAAGCTAAGACTCCTCCCCTTTCGGGGAGGTCGGGTGGGGACTTTCCTTTATGAGAAAACTACGCACAATCGAGATGAATAGGCTTTCCCTTGAGGAGTTCAAGGAAGCTGATAAACTGCCACTCATCGTTGTATTAGACGATGTGCGGTCGTTACATAATGTGGGAAGTGTCTTCCGTTCGGCTGATGCTTTCCGTGTGGAAGCTGTCTATCTATGCGGTATTACCGCCACACCTCCTAACGCAGAGATTCATAAGACGGCACTTGGTGGTGAGGACTCAGTTGACTGGCGTTATTTTGAACGTACAGAGGATGCCATCGAAGAACTCCATCGTAAAGGCGTATTCGTGTATAGCGTAGAACAGGTAGAAGGCTCAACAAAGCTACAAGACCTCAACACACAGCACCCAACAAACCATCAACACCCAACACCCAACACCCAACACCCAACACCTCGCTACGCTATCGTCATGGGTAATGAGGTGAAAGGTGTAAAGCAGAGTGTCGTGGATATGAGCGACGGCTGTCTTGAAATTCCACAATTCGGCACCAAACACTCACTGAACGTAAGTGTAACAACTGGTATTGTCATTTGGGAGTTTGCGCGTCAGCTACTTATAAAGTAGGTTTCAAACAACTGACGATAGAAGATATTGGGGGCAAATATGCCCCCTTTTTAATTTTAAATCACATGAAAACAGCCTGCATAAGTGGGAATAAAGCAGTAGTAGAGTTCACCTTCTGCGAATTATTTTCATGAAGAAAAATAATTATTTACGTGAAAAGAAATATTTATTTTCATGAAGAAAAAGAATTATTTTCATGAAAATAAATTATAAGCCTTGCAATGTTTGACCGCTTATTATTGTGGATAGGATTTGTTAATACGCATACTTCCACTACCCTTCATGGTGTATAAATCCTTAAAATCATATTTTTACAAGCAAGCTTCTTGCTTGTTTTTCAAATATTACATACCTTTGTGAAATCGAAATCAATATAGAAGGATGGTATCATATTAAAGCTATGATATCTAAAAACGACTTAACTTAAAACTAAAAATGAATAGATTATGAAGAAGGTATTATTGTATCTACTTGCTTTACCAGTAGTTATGTTGCTATTGGCAAGCTGTCATTCTGAAGAAGATGACTTTATTGATAGGCCTGATGCGAAGAGTTTGATTATTAAAGGGGTTGCTAAAACGCCAGACGGACAGCCAATTCCTAACATAGAAATAAAGTTGGATTATATGATTATATATAATCCTTATTCTTCTAAGGTTTATCATAAGGCCAAAGCAACGACGGATAAGGATGGTAACTACATAATGTTTTTCAACTTAAACGACAAAGAATTAAAGTCTTTGACCACTGATTCAGCTGGAGTAGCCACCTGGTACTCTCTACAGATGACGTTGGATTTGAGTAAGTTGGATGATAAAGTGTATCTATTACCTACTGATATCACAGCAGTACGTCCGTTGAGAGAGAAGAAGCTCTTCTATTGGGAATATATAGTGCCAGGTCGTTTACAAAAAGGACAGGTGTATGAGCAGAACATATTGATCCCTCGCAAGCAGCTTGTGAAGGTAAGGATAGAAACGAATGGAACTATTAACGAGAAGGATAGCTTTGCCATTTGTAATAAAGTCAGGTATGGTATAGAGAGACAAATACCGAATGGGGTTAATGGAGAAAGAGGTTATCTAATGTTTTACCAACCCGTGAAACTGAAGAATACACATAGTCAGACGGTGCAGATCTCATGTGCTGCTGAGGAAGACAGTAAGCTTAGTTTGTATCGTCTACCAGATGGAGAGTTTAATTATAAGGAGTATTCTTCGGAGGTTGAGGTCCCTGTGATGCAGGCAGGAGGTGAGTTGATACTTAGGACGCATTAGGCTTATTCTGTGGCTGTTTAGTCTTAGTAGGGCTACTCTCATGGGTATAGAAACAAAAATAGGGGCTGAGTGCTCAGTCCCTATCACCTTGTATTGTATTCGTCTTAAATAGCTCGAAGCACCACGGCAATGGTCTTCATGCGCACATAGTTCTCACTTAAGAACATAAAACCATGGTAGCGATTGGCTGTTCCCCAGCTATTTTTGCAGAGGAAGAAGCGACGGCCGTGCTGGTCGTGGGCCAATCCAACGATTTCCATAACGTGATCATCCGTTGTGCGACGCGCCTCAAAAGAAGCCTGCCGACGCTCTGCTGTCACCTTTTTGTCTTCATGTTTCAACACAGCAAAGCCATTTCCAAATAAGAAACCGGGCTCTGAGGTGTCGCCTTCCCAGCACACAGGATGTCCTGAACGTAAACTCTGAACAATGCGGTTCATCATCGTGTCGAGTGGGACATTGAGGAAAGTGTCATGAAAGTAATTATCAGGTACTTCCAAAGGGAAGCGTTGTCCGTATGGATGATGTGTGAAACTCGTTAATGCTATGTACTCATCATCAGTGCATACGCTATGTGCAAACTCTAATGGAGTGTATAATGCGCCTAACATAAAGACCTGATTTGGTAGCGGTCCGATATACTTATCCAATAGTTTCTCCGCATCATTGCCCTTATCCAACTTACGACAAAGAACGTTATAGTCCATATCTGGCTTATGACGATAGGCATCATAATGCTGCAAACCGTAGGTTTGTATAAGGTCGAGTGCCATAGTACACATACCACGCGTTGTGATACCAGCCTCCTTTTGAACGACCTTATTAGGGAGTAAACGACGACGATTTGCCTGCTCACTAAGGTACATACGTGCCACATAGTCAGGACTTAAGTTTACAGAATCACCCCGCATAATATGCTCTGTCTCAAGGGTTGCAAGCATACCATAGACCCAGCAGAGCGAACTCGACCCTTGATCCTTCACTGGGGTAGTAGGAAGACACAAGTCGAGTGTGAACTTCTCTTCTGGAAAAGAGATGTTACTCCGTTGCTGCCCACAGCTTACTAACACTAAACATGTCAAGAATACAAAGATACTTTTCTTCATTCTTCAATCCAATATTACCGTTTCTGTCTTGCACTTGGTTCTTGATAATGCTGCATTATCCCATAACCAGTACTAAAAACAATCGCAAAGTTAACTATAGAACATTTGTCTTAACTCCTTTCACTCCCTTTCACTCCTTAACTCCTTAACATCCTCTCTTGCTCAATACTCCACCATCTTAGTCCAATCCTCAGCCACTTCCTTGTCTAATGGTGGGACAACAGCAGGGATAGAGAAGGTCCAAACGCTGTTCTTCTCTTTCTTAATACGTTTGAGTTCACTATCAGTGATAGTCATACGGTCTGATACATAGAACTCACTCCAGACGTCAATTCGCTCGTCATCATCCTCTCCACGGTAGTGAGCAAAGAAGGTTTGATGCTTCTGTGAGGCAAGGAGAAGATTGTTAGAGAGGTAACTCTCGCTCTCATCATACTGAGTCATCCGAGCCACGATACCATACATACGCAGCTGACTCATGTCTATTTCGTGCTTTGGTTGTCCGACAAGTTCGTCCATCTCAAGGGTTGTCACGACCTCTGTCTTCCCATTAATCTTCCGCTTTTCCTTGCTTATCTTACCGCATTTATCAGCCCATCGGTACACATCTCCATTGTTGCGAGTGGAGTATTCCTCGCTGTCAATACTATTAAGGAGCGTCTGTCGTTCCAAGTTAGGGAGTGAAATGCGCACAAAGGTATCATCGCCATTGGCTTTCGGAGCCTTACGACGACGTTCACCAAGAAACTTTCGTTCAACAAAAGGCGATCCTTTCTTCCCTTCTGAAGCCTCAGTAGCAGTGTCAGAAAGCGGTATATAAAACTCCATCATACCGTCAATAAAATAGCTAAGCATGGAGTTTGTTGCCTGATAGACACGATAATAGCCTTTCAGACGAGTGTATTGTCGTTCCTGCGCCTGTGTATTCACGACTGCAAGAATGAGTATTATAGAGAGCAAGAAACTACGTTTCAACATTTCTTTTTGTGTTTATATGAATACAAATCATAGGTATTCCATTAGGATTCCCCACACAGCTATAATATGACAAATGCTACCTGCAAGGACAAAGAAGTGGAATACTGTGTGCATATACTTACGCTTGTTGAGCGAATAAAACAGTGCACCAGTAATATACATGACTCCTTCTGCAAAGATCCAGACGAGCGATTGCGTTTTTAAAGCATCGACTAATGGTTTGAAGGCAACCAATACTGATAGCCCCATACCGATGAATGTCAATGTTTCTAAGTTACTATGGTCACGCAACTTTCGGAAAGATGAGATGGTGCCAAGTATTGCACAGAACCATACAAAAGCAAACAAACCCCAGCCCCAAGCACCTTGATTGCGCAAGGCTATCAGTGTTATGGGAGAATAAGAACCTGCTATATGCCAATAAATAGCGGCATGGTCCCACTTTCGCAACCGTTCTTTCCATACAGAATGAGCAGAGAGGGCATGATAGACGGTCGATGTGATATAGCTGAAAAGCATCCCGACAAGATATAATATCACACCCGCTGTTGCCCAACCAGACCGCTCCTTAGAACACCAAACAAGGAAAATCGTACCGAACACTACGCCCAGTACGATTCCTCCACTATGACTCCATGAGTTCCATAGTTCCTCTTTGTGTGAAAAGAATATCTTTCGTCTCACCTTGATAACTACTTTCTTCTGCGGCTCTTGCTACCACGCTTGCTGCTCTTTCGGTCGTTCTTCCTATTTACAGCATACTCTGCAGCGGTCTGCTTAGTCTTTAATGGGCGACCATCATCAAGTGCGAAGTCGAGCTGTCTACGCTCTAAATCGGCCTTAGCCACCTGAATGCGGATAGGATCACCAAGCTGATAAACGTGGTGACGACGACGACCAACAAGACAATAGTTCTTCTCATCGAAGTCGTAATAGTCATCATCGAGGTCACGCATTGGTATCATACCCTCGCAATGGTTCTCATCTATCTCCGCATAGATACCGAAACTCTGAATACCAGATATGTGTGCATCATAGCATTCACCGATATGCTCGCTCATGAACTCAACCATCTTATACTTGATAGAGTCGCGTTCTGCATTCTGTGCAACGAGTTCCATGTCTGAACAATGCTCACAAAGCTCCTCGTAATGTTCCTTATTAGCCGATCGACCACCGTTCTGGTAGCGTGTTATCAAGCGATGAACCATCGTGTCTGGATATCGACGAATAGGCGAGGTAAAGTGGGTGTAATAATCAAAAGCAAGTCCGAAGTGACCGATGTTATGCGTAGTATACTTCGCTTTCATCATCGAACGGAGTGCAATCGTCTGAATCACCTTCTCTTCACGTTTGCCTTGTACCTCGTCCATCAGCTTGTTCAATGCCCGAGCAGTAGCTCCCTTCGTACTTGCAGACTTGAGTTTATAACCGAACTTGGCTGTAAATTCACGCAAGTTCTCGAACTTCTGCGGGTCAGGATTGTCATGAACACGATAAGGAAGGGTCTTTGCTTTCTTGCCTTTCTTCACGATTCCGACGCTTTCTGCTACTGTCTTATTAGCTAAGAGCATAAACTCTTCAATCAACTTGTTGGCATCCTTTGAGCGCTTAAAGTAACAACGGATTGGCTTACCCTTCTCATCAATGTCGAAGTGGAGTTCTTCTGAATCGAACTTCACGCTTCCTGCCTTCATACGACGACCACGAATCAACTTTGCAAGACGGTCGAGTGTAATGATTTGTTCGGCATTCTCGCCCTTATATCCAGCCTTTCCTGGGTCTGGAGCAGGCTCGCCTGTACCATCAACAACACCATTGTCTTCTAATATTTGCTGTGCCTCTTCGTAAGCATAACGACGGTTTGACTTGATAACCGTGTGCACAATGCGGTAAGCCTTTACGTTTGCTTCATCGTCAAGGTTGAATATACAACTGAAAGCAAGCTTCTCTTCATCTGGACGGAGCGAACAGATGAAGTTACAAAGGCGCTCGGGAAGCATCGGGATAGTGCGGTCTACAAGATAAACTGACGTCGCACGCTGTTGCGCTTCACGGTCGATAATATCTCCTTCCTTGACATAATGCGACACGTCAGCGATATGTACACCCACTTCCCACAGTCCACTCTCTAACTTTCGGATAGAAAGTGCATCGTCAAAGTCCTTCGCATCACGTGGATCAATCGTACAAGTCCACACGTCACGGAAGTCTTCACGTTCCGCATAGTCCTGTGCTGTAATCTCAGCACTTATCTTCTCGGCAGCATCCTCGACACGTTTAGGATACTTATAAGGCAAGCCATACTGAGCAAGGATGGTATTCATCTCCACATCATTATCCCCTGCTTCACCCAAGACGTCCACCACTTCGCCCACAAGGTTCTTATGGTCGGCATCAGGCCACTTGGTAATCTTCACCAAAGCACGGTCATCTGTCTTTCCTCCCTTTAGTTTCTTCTTAGGAATAAGGATGTCATGAATAAAGAGATTCTCCTGTGTTACAAGGAAGGCAATGTCCTTCTCGACACGCAACCTTCCAACGAAGGTGTCTTTCTTCCGTTGCAGTATCGCGATGACCATTGCCTCTTTTATATGATTCTGACGGCGTGCCATGAACTGAACTCTCACTTGGTCGCCATTCAAAGCCGCCATAGAATTACGCTCAGAGACAAAGACTGGTGTACCACCATCCTCTGGCAGGAATGTATTCTTACCATTCGCCTTACGAATAAAGGTACCTTCCTGCACCTGTCCTTTGGTATTCAACGTGTAAGCACTCTCTCCAACCTTAGAAAGGAAGTCGTCCCACGCCAATTCCTCCATCACATCTATCGCCAACATTTTGGCTGGATGGGTGGTAAGTTTGAGTGCATGAAATATCTGTTTAAAGCTAAATGTCTCTTCGGGTTGTGTCTGAAAGAAACTCATGAGTTTCTCTGCAAGCTGCTTCTTGGTCAATCGCTTGCTGCTTTTCTTTTCTTTCCTCATAGTGGAATTAGTTGTTTTGAACTCAAGTAAAGGTTATCCTAAGCAATCCTAAAAGCCATCGAACATTATTGTCCGGAGGCTTCGGACAAGTTGTCCGAAATAGCCGTAGCACATGTCCGGTAGACCGAGACAAAACGGTTTGATACTTAGTTGCAATGCTGTTCATTACATACAAAACATCTAAAAACCGAAACTTGAGTTTTGTTATTTTCCACAAAGTAACGAAAAAGTTTGTATCTTTGCAAACGTTTGCAACGAAATTTTTAATGAAAAAGATACTTATAACAGGCGCATCGGGCTTCATTGGCTCCTTTATTGTGGAGGAAGCACTGCGCAGAGGTATGGAAACTTGGGCGGTAGTACGACGTACTTCCTCACGAGAATACCTACAAGATGAGCGTATTCATTTCATAGAATTAGACTTCTCATCTGTCGATAAACTAAAAGAACAGCTCTCTGGACATCAGTTCGACTATGTTGTTCATGCCGCTGGTGTAACAAAATGCTTGAACAAAGAGGATTTCTTCCGTGTCAATCGAGATGGTACGCGCAACTTCGTACAGGCGCTGCAGGAACTTAATCAGCCTTTGGAGCGTTTCGTTTTCCTCTCAAGCCTTAGCATCTTCGGTGCTATCAGAGAGCAACAACCTTATAAGGAGATTGAGCCAACAGACACTCCTCGACCTAACACGGCTTACGGTAAGAGTAAGTTAGAGGCTGAACAGTTGTTGCCTTCGTCCTTCCCTTATATCATCTTGCGCCCAACTGGCGTGTATGGACCACGTGAGAAGGATTACTTCCTGATGGCAAAGAGCATCAAGGGGCATAGCGACTTTGCTGTTGGTTATAAGCAGCAGGATATTACCTTTGTATATGTTAAGGACGTGGTGCAGGCTACCTTCCTTGCACTTGACCACGGAAAGATAGGCAGTGCCTACTTCCTAAGCGATGGAAAGGTCTATCAGAGTACTACCTTCAGCGACCTTATCCACGAGGAGTTAGGCCGTCCTTGGTGGATTCGCATCACAGCTCCGATATGGGTATTGCGTGTTGTCACGTTCTTTGGCGACTTTATCGGACATGCTACAGGTAAGATTTCGGCTTTAAACAACGACAAATACCAGATTCTAAAGCAGCGTAACTGGCGTTGTAACATCCGCCCTGCGATTGAAGAGTTAGGCTATAAGCCTGAATATGACCTCCAACGAGGTGTGAAAGAGACTATTGAATGGTATAAAAAAGAAGGCTGGCTGTAATTTAGCTTATTATTATTAGCCTTATTGGCCCAATTAGGCTAATAAGGCTAATAGGCCTAATAAGCCCAATAACAACAAAACAATGAAACAATTCATCATAGACTTATTCAAATTAGAAAAGAAGCCCGTAAAGGGTCTTATGGCATACGAATGGGTGGTAATGGCTTACTTGGTGCTGACCCTCATCGTCATCTTCTTTATGTACACCACCATAAATAACCCGCAGGCAATGATCTTCGGGCGTTTACGCATCGTCGCTTTGACGGCTGCTATGTGGGTGGTTTATCGCTTAGCTCCCTGTAGGGCGACTCGTTTCCTACGTGTTGGCGTACAGTTAGGACTACTTGCTTGGTGGTATCCAGACACCTTTGAAATCAATAGACACCTGCCCAACCTCGACCATCTATTTGCTCAATGGGAGCAAGACCTCTTTGGTTGTCAGCCAGCCCTACTCTTCTCAAAGGCTTTGCCGGGTCCTATCTTTAGCGAGTTGTTCGACATGGGCTATGCTGCCTACTATCCTATGATAGCTGCAACAGCTGTTTATTACTTCGGGTGGTACTATAAGGAGTTTAACAGAGCTACCTTTATCATCCTCTCTTCCTTCTTTATTTATTACATCGTATTCATCTTCGTGCCTGTAACAGGACCTACCTTCTATTACAAGGCAATTGGTTTACAGAACGTGACAGCGGGTATCTTCCCTAATGTTCACGACTACTTCAACCATCATCAGGAGTGTTTACCAAGCCCAGGATACACTGATGGCATCTTCTATCACCTCGTTGAGGATGCTAAAGCTGCTGGCGAGCGTCCTACTGCAGCCTTCCCAAGCTCACACGTTGGTGTCAGCACCATCTGTATGTTGCTCCTTTGGCACGATCGCAACTATAAACTTCTGGCTATCCTTGCACCTTTCTATCTTCTGCTTTGCTGTGCCACTGTTTATATTCAAGCGCATTATCTCATTGATGCCATCGCTGGTTTCATCACTGCAGTTATCTTCTTTGCCATCCTCCTACGCATATCACGTAAGATGATAACGGAGTAATGCTACACTATGGATAAGGAATAAGACTATAATAAAGCCAATTAAAGGCGTCAAGTCAATAGTTTCTTCGTATAAGAAAAGTATGTAATACGATAAAAACTATTGACTTGACGCCTTTTATTTTATGCCTTCTAAGATCTTTAAAACATCATTTTTCGTTGGAACCACTTGGCAAAAACAGGGTCAGTAATAGCCAACTCCGTCCCACGCTTTTCTATCAAGTCACGCTCAAAGAGTGCTTTCTGCAATCGGTTGATATTCGAGTAACTACCCAATTGATATTTCTCTCGTATCTTTGCAAGTCCAAAGTCTTTCGTTACACCAGAGCATAAGGCACGCAGAAAGTTAAGTTGATACTCCGAGAGGGGTTCAACCATCTGCATAAAGAGTACCTCATTCGTTGCTAAAAGGTCGTCTGTTGCCTGCTTGATATCGGTTTCATCCACTGTCTCTCCTTCTTCCTTCTGTGTATAAACGAGCCAAGATAACTGCTGAACGTAGGCTGAATAGTTGTCGGTAAAGCTGCATATCTCCTCCGCAAGGGCTGAACTGATAGTCCTCTTACCATCTGCAAAATGACTGACAATATACTCCACCCACTCAGCCGATGGTATCTTGTCGAGCACTATCAAGTCGCCAAACTGATAGAAAGGCATACTGCGGTGTAGGAAAATGCTACTCATCAAGTGATGCTTACTACCGAAAAGACAGTAAGATACGTGCTTCTGATGTTGCCATACACTCCTTAATCGTGCCTGTACATGCTTGCTATCGGTCATTTCACCTATCTGTTGGAACTCATCAATACAGACAACAATCTGCTTTCCTTTCTTTATGGCAATTTTTTCAGCCATCTCAAGCACTTCTTCTGGCGTATGTGTCTTCGGAGTTATACCCAAAGAAATAGCAAAATCACTGTTCGGTTCGGGACTAAATGATATCTTTGGCGTAAGTCTATACAAGAACTCCTTTGCCTCCTCGAGCCACATACTCTGCTTTGATGCCGTCTGCTTCAGTACTTCTGATGCCAAACGGTTGTAAAAGTCATATTCGCTCTTACAACCAAAGATGTCTAAATAAATCGTTATAATATCTTCTGACTTCAGCTTTTCACACACACGCATCACCAAGGAGGTCTTTCCCAGTCGACGAGGAGACATCAGAATGGTATTGATACCACCTCTGAAATTATTCATCAATCGGTTTGTTTCCACTTCTCTTCCTATGAAGTTATAATCGGAAACAGCTACTCCATAAACAAATTTCTTGCACATAACGATTACAGTTTTAGCTTGTCTTACGACTGCAAATATAGTAATAAAATAGCAATCACACAAGTTTGTATCACACAAACTTGTGTGACACAAACTTGTGTGACAACTAACAGGCTTACAAACAAACATTTATAAGATACAAGGAAAGGAAAAAGCGATATCAAAAACACCTTGATATCGCTTCTTTTTTATGCTCTTTTTACGTAGGATAAACATATGGGGAACCAACATTCTACGTATGCTTATCCTACAGAAAGACCGCAACTACGAATTCTTTTCATGAACAAAAAGAATTATTTTCACGATAAGAAATATTTTTCTTCATGAGAAGAAATATTTATTTTCATGAAAATAATTCGGAAATAGGACTACATACCAGTGCCAGCACCCATTCCAACACCATTCATTTGCTGGTCATTCTTCTTCTCTTGGAAGTCATTTGAAATCTTACTCTCATGTGTTTGGAACTGCTTCTTAGTATTTCCAAAATTCCAAGTGATGGTTAATGCCACGTGTTGTGCTGGTATCGTGATATTCATGTGGTTCTCGAAGTTAGCACCATGGCTGTATTGCTTGATATGCATCTTTCCTGTCAGCGGTACGAAATACATCAAACTGAGGTTGAGTTTGTCCTTGATGAAACTCTTTGAAAGGGTTGACGTAAACATATTAAAGCCTCCGTTATATCCCTGCAATGAACGTTTCTTTGTCAGTCCACCCATAAACACACTCCAATTCAGCTTCCATGGGAAGGTTTGCTGTACGCCTAAGAATGCGCTTGCTTGCCATCCAAAGTTGTGTTCGCCCAACTGTTCTGAACGAATATCTCCATAGTCAACTCCTCCATTGAGCATAATACGTGTCTTAGGGGTGACTGCATAGTTCATAAAGGTGCTGAAGTTAGTCCAACGACTACGCACGATATTGCCATAAGTTGTGTTCAGCACTGTTCCGTTCATAAATGAATACTGCTCAATCTGGTTGTTGGCAAAGGTCTCACCAAGCGTCATATTCATCATAAACTTCGGTGTAAAGTAATTGAATACTAAGCTAACGTTGTGACTCTTCTCTACTGACAAGTTTGGATTACCGTAACTCAAGACCGTAGGATTAGACCGATCGACATACGGATTGAGGTAGCTAACACCCGGACGGCTGATGCGCATGTTATAATTCAAACCTAAATTGACTCCTCCAGAGATATTATAACTGAAGCTGGCAGAGGGAACAAGACTTCCATAATTCTTCTTAAAGTCGGAACCAGAACCAACGATAAAGTTCACCTTCTCCCACGTATGTTCATAACGTAAGCCTGCCTTTGCACCCAACTTACCCATCGTTGCACTGTACTCAGCATACTCTGCCAAGATACTCTGTGTGTTCTTATAGTCCACACTGTTAGCTGCATTATAGACCTCTGTACCTCCTGTGATGTCATAGAACTTAGAGTCTGACGAGTTGCGATGAGAGATAAACTTCAAACCAGTACTCAATGTTTGTCCTTTTCCTAATGGAGTCGTAAAGTCAACCTGCACAGTATGCTCCGTTCCACGTGTCTTTGCTGTTGAATAAAGGTCGGATAAAGGAATCGTCACACCTGTTGGAAGCACGTCATAAGTGCGTCGGTTATTACTCTCAGCAGGAGAAGTAGTGAAGAGATAACTCAATGTCAAGCTACTTGTACGTGCCTTATTGAAGAAACGTTGATAGTCAACACTTCCGTTAAACGACGTACTCTTATTCTCCATCGTCATCTGGTTGCCATACGTGAAACCAGTTCCGTAGCTTCCACCAGAGAAGGTTGTCGTAGGGTGTCCATCGTTTTTCATCGTGTGACCAGTCAACCCGAAGGTAGCACCAATATTACTCATAGAGTCGAGTTCATAGCCTAAGCTAATATTACCCATCGTGAAATTAAAATTGGTATTACCCCTCTGCCAATAGTCCATACGTGACCCATCAGATGAAGTACGGCGCATCTCTGTTTCTGTTCCGCCTGCCTTACCTTTTGAAACCATCAGGTTAGCACTGTAAGTGAGCTTTCCTTGTTGTCCACTCAAGAAGGTTGAACCACGATATCCCTTGTTGCTTATGGTGGCAGCAATACTACCGTTGTATCCGTTCAACTTCGTTTTAGCCTTTCCATCAGCATTATTCATGACGATATTCAGTACACCACCGACACCTTCTGCATCATATTTTGCACCGGGGTTTGTGACTACCTCGATTGATTTCACAGCCGAAGCAGGCATCGCCTTGAATATCTGTGAGGGATTGGAAGAGAACATTACGTTAGGTTTTCCGTCCACATAGACCTTGAAGGAACCTTGTCCATTGACGGTGATATTGTCCTGTCCGTCCACTGTTACCATCGGAACCTTACGCAACATATCAAGTACGGTGTTCGTCTTAACATCGTTGTCACTCTGAACATCGTAGGTCATCTTGTCAGTTTCCATCTTTACAAGCGGTTTCTGAGCCACGACTTCAACCCCTTTCAGCTGCTTTGTATCATCTTGTACAAGGAGGTTTCCGAGGTCAATAATGCCACCTGCCTCCGTAAGTTGTACCCTACGCAGAATCTCTTTACGTCCCATTGAAGTGAAGGAAATAAGATAGTTACCTTGTCCTGTTACCTTTTGAGAGAACTTTCCGTCCTTTTCTGTCACCGACATAGCCACCGGTGTCTCGCTTTTCTTACCTTTGTAGACTCTGATAGTGGCGTATGGTTCGCCCTCATGGGTCAAAGAATCGAGTAATACACCCGATATTGTTGAGGTCTGACCATGTGCGGTTATGGCAATAGCCATCATACCCAAAGTAACGATTAACCTATTAATTTTCATATTCTCTATGTTTTTACGGCTGCAAAGATGATATAGATGTAATACAAAGTTGTTTCCCATTACAACAAACAACATCAATAAAATCATTATCAATCACCTAACCAGTAGTGTTTTACTATCTAATCTATGTACGCATTATACAATGCAAAACTAACGAAAATATTCTAATAAAACAAGTTCTGAAGGTAAAAAAGAACAACTTAAAATAGGATTCTTTCCTACTCTTTCTATGCTATACAATAACTATACTAACAACGTATTACATCGTGTTTAAGCCTCCGCACCATTGGTGCTAACGCCCCGCACCACTCGTGCTAACCATCCGCACCATATGTGCGGGATATCAACATAGAGAAAGAAAAGCGTTATAGAGAATCATGATTGGCATGATAAGAGGTATCGTAAGGCGTTAAAGCCCCACTTCATAAGGGTAGACATTTACCCAATAGTACAAAAGAAAAGATGATTACCAAGCCCAGACAGACAATCGTAAAGGCTTGATAATCATCTTTAAAAAAGTTATCTTACTTCAAACAAACCAACTGGATAGCAAAGCCACCACTCTTTGCTAAGTGCAAGTTGAGTACTGTTTCGTTGTTAACCACCTGCTGTTCGATCGTCATAGAATAAGGATTCTTATCGTATTCAGCGTCAGGACCATCCTTATAGATGATAGCCTTGTAACTTGTACCGGGTGAAAGAAAGCCGAGTTTCAACTTGATATCACGTGCATTCTCGTCACTCATACCTCCAACAAACCAGTTCTCACTATCGCGATCCTTACGTGCAGTAACGATATACTTACCTATCTCCGCCATAGGAATCACAGTCTTTTGCCAGTTAGAAGGCATTGCCTCGATGAAAGCAAAGGCTGGCTGATCCTTGTAGTTTTCGATTTCGTCGGCTGCCATCTGCCATGGAGTATAAATAACAACATACTCAGCCAACTGCTTAGCAAGTGTTGTGTGCGGATGCGTATTAGGATAAACCCTACCTTCAAGGTTAAAGATACCTGGTGTAAAGTCTATCGGTCCAGCCAACTGACGAGTGAAAGGAAGTACACAAAGATGGTAAGGAGGGTTACCACCATTGCCATCCCAAGCATTCCACTCTTGTCCTCTTACACCCTCACTGGCGATAAGGTTTGGATAAGTACGCTGTAAACCGGTTGGCATAGCAGGCTCATGATTAACCACCATAATGTGGTGGCGGGCTGCAGCCTCTATCACCTTGCGATAGTGACGCACACCATATTGAGAGTGCTGGTGCTCCTTATCGTCCATTAGATTATTGACATAACCCGTCTTAACAGCCTTGATGCCCATCTTCTCATAGAGAGAGAAGGCTTCTTCCAACTGGTTCTCATAGTTCTTTGCAGCACCACCTGTCTCGTTGTGAGCGATGAGTGAGACACCCTTTGACAGTGCATACTTCTGCAATCCCTCAAAGTCATAATCAGGATAAGCCTTTGTGAAGTTGAATTTATCACCTTCCTTACCCCAGTCGTTTTCCCATCCATAGTTCCAACCTTCAACCAATACGCCTTTGAAACCATGCTGTGCAGCAAAATCAATATAGCGTTTTGTATTCTCGGTTGTAGCACCATGCTTAGGACCTATAGCCCAAGTCGCTGTCTGCATGTGGTAAGACCACCATACACCAACATACTTTCCTGTTGTAATCCATGATGTATCCTTAATCTTACAAGGGTCGTTAAGGTTCAACATGACACGGTTTGTAACCAAACCACCCGCCTTATTCTCCACTGACAACATACGCCAAGGACTAACGAAAGGAGCTTTTGCACGTACCAAGTCGCCATTTGACCATGGAACCAACTCAGCCTTCAATCTTACGTTACCATCTTTTGTCTCTACAGGCTTAACATTCAGCGAAGAATAGTCTGTCAGATTTGCCTCGTGAAGCATCATATAAAGGTCTGGTTTCGCCTCGATAGTAACAGGAGTGCATACCTTTCCCTTCTTACTCAAGTGGTCCTTTGTCCACAGTCCCTCATAGTAACCAGCATCATAAGGCAATGTCCATGCCTCTGGATCGCCCTTAAAGCAGAATTCTGTAGCCTCATCTGTGATGACAAAGTCCTTCAACTGCTTTTGCTCTGGGAATACATAACGGAAGCCCATACCATCGTCAAAGACACGGAAGACGATATTCAGCTGTCGCTGCAGTCCTTTCTTCTGTGCCAACTTCATAGTCAACTCGTTATAATGGTTGCGCACATCGACTTCTTCTCCCCATGGTTGGCGCCACGTTTCGTCCTTTGTAGCTCTTGCAAAAGCCACAACACGGAAGTCACTATCAAGACTTCCATCTTTCAGTTTCATTCCCAAAGATGAAGGGAGAAGGATTACCTCCCCACCACGACGCAAAGAATAATAAGGTCGTCCAGCATTATCAACACCCACTGTCAGCGTCAGATTGCCCGAAGGTGAACTTACCGTAGCTTCCTGCTTTGCCATCATTGCCATTGGAAGAAGTGCAAAGCACAGCACTAAAAAGAGATTTTTAAAACGTTCTGTTTTCATTTATTGAGATTTTAATAATATTAATTCTTACCATTAACAGCATCAAGTAAGGCTTTCGCCTCACCTGTCTTCAATTGTACAAGGGCGTTATATGCCTCCTTTACCTTCGCGTTATTAGGTTGTGCAACACGTGCTTGATACCAGCGATAGATAAGTTCTAAGTCGGCTTGTTGATAGCTTACACCTGTGAACTTCTGCAACATGAGGAGGTATTTATACCCATACTCTAATGTTGGTTCGATAGTAGTTCCCTCGCCATAGTCGTTCCATGTGCTTATTTGCAGATACTTCAGACCTGCCTGTCGGGCTGCATCAAGCTGTCGCTGGAACAACGCTCCGTTCTCAGCATTATAGGTTTGATAACCTGTACCGCCCTCACCTTCTTTGTAATAGTCCCAGAAACCAGGCATAGCACCGCCTACAAAGCACTTATAATCCTTAGCTATAGCATAGTTAGGATTAGGATTCACCCATGTATAAACACCTTGTGCATTGTCTGAATAAGTAGCATTATTGACACTACCCATCTTTCCTTCCAGTACAAGGAACATTGGTTTTGTAGTGAGGATAGAGAAACTACGATACCAGTCTTTTGGCAATTCCATCTGAATAGGACCGAAGTCTAATAACAATGGACGACCCTCAACCTTCACATAACTATCATCTTTAAAGAAGTTCTCAGCTAAATAACGTAAGTCCTGACGTACTGTTCCAACCTTATCTGTCACTCCTTCGAGTGTTCTGTCTTCATAAACGACACTCATCTTGAGCCCTGCACGTTTCAAAGCACGGAAGAGTGCTTCAGTATTCGACTTATGTAAGGCGATAGAATTATCACTATTAACGCCATACCAGTCGACCATTACACCGTCTAAGCCGGCATATTTCATCAGCAAACACTGATAATCCAACACAGCCTCATCGCCACTTGCATAAGGACCCGTCTGTGGATAATAGTGTGAAGCTATCTGTCTTTTGCCGTTAGCATCGGTTTTGTTAGGGTCACAGTTCTTCATTGTCCAGTGGTAACCCCACTTTCCTTCGTTCTTAGGGTTGGATGTGGTCGTTTCAAACCAAGGCATATAATGTGCATACACCTGCATGGTGTTTGACTTCGTAACGGCAACAGGCACGACTTGCGTAGTCTGCTGACTGCCTTCAGGCTTCTTAGGTGCACCCTCATAGCTGTCTGCACAAGACGCAAAAAGCAATCCTGAGACAGCTGCAAATGTAAATACTAATTTCAACTTCATCTTGTCTATTGTTCTCTTAGCTGACCTTCCTATTCTTTAAGTAGGTATAGGTAATTTTTTACTTATTACGTTGCCACCTCTACCCTACTTTCTATTGCTTTGAAAAAGATGCCCTTTCGTTAGCACAAAGATAAACTTTAAATACCATAAAGGTAAACTCTAATAGTATAAAAAGTCATCTTCTCCGAATTATTTTCATGAAGAAAAAGAATTCTTTTCATGATAATAAATAATTCTTTTCATGATAATAAATATTTCTTTTCACGATGAAAAATATTTTTTTTCATGAAAGTAATTTGCCACAGACAGCTTTTCTATAGGAGAAAGTCATGTTATTAACTTGATATTACATGGGTTATTGCATCATAAAAGAGGCAGTTTTCGTAAGCGTTAGTAGCTTATTCCAAGCAGTATAAAGCTTCTCTAATAAAGCCCTTAAAACCCAATGGCAACTGCATGGACCTAAAATTCCTGCCGTACCATTGGGCATCTTTATAACACTAAACCCATCAAAAATTAACTTTCGTAGCCAGGATTCTGCTTTAAGTTAGGGTTCTTGCTCAACTCCTCTTGTGGAATTGGATAGATACCTGTATGCTTATCGGCAGGATCGGCTGGCTTTTCCCACCACGCT
This sequence comes from Prevotella sp. ICM33, assembly GCF_000517825.1. Classification (NCBI taxonomy): domain Bacteria; kingdom Pseudomonadati; phylum Bacteroidota; class Bacteroidia; order Bacteroidales; family Prevotellaceae; genus Prevotella; species Prevotella sp. ICM33. Next base: position 6,666 of record NZ_JACD01000054.1, on the reverse strand, counting down.
TTGAAGTAAGTTCCAAAGCGGATGTTGGTTGTACGGCGCAGATTCTCAAATACAAACTCGTGCTTCCACTCTGTGTCAAGGTCGTCGAGGGTGAGCGTTGTGAGGTCGTCAAGGCCTGCACGCTTGCGAATCTGATTGATATAAGTGAGTGCTGTTGAGGTGTAACCCAAACGGAAGTTGCACTCAGCTTGCATCATTAAAATCTCCGCATAGCGCATCAGTACCCAGTCGTTGTCGCGCTCCCAAGAGTCATTAGCACTCCATTCGTACTTGTTCAGACGTGCACCAGCATTCTTAGCAGCATCGGTGAAGTTGTCAATCTCCTCCGTATAGTTCAATGGTGAGCCATCATCCATCAGTACTTCAGAACCATCCTTAGCACTGTATTGCTGACCGATGAGCAGACTTTGGCGACGTACATCCTTCGCATCGAATGATGAGTAGAGTCCAGGCTGTGCGCAGATACCATTACCACACCACTGATAAACGCCAGCTGGGTCGAAAGCTAACTTCTGATTATAGTGGTAGGTCATACTTGCAAGATAGTTACCTACGGTTCCCTGCTTGTGATCGTAAGGTATTGCGAAGATGATTTCAGGAGATTTCTCGTTCTGAATAGCGAAACTTGCCTTATAATTTGCAGTCAGCGAATAGCCTTGAACCTTATTACAAGCATCAAGACAGTCCTGCCAACGAGCCGTACCAGTAAACACCTCGGCATTAAGATAGAGTCGTGCCAAGAGCGTATTGGCTACGTTCTGGGTAAAACGACCGTAGGTAATGCCAGTAGGCAAGAGTGGGATAATCTCCTTGAGTTCCTTCTCAATGAAGGCAAAGACATCCTTACGCGGAGTATTCGTTGGGAGTTCCTTCTGTGTGAAGTCGGTCACAACAGGTACGTTTCCAAAGCAGTCGAGCAGGTTGTAATAGTAGTAAGCACGCAAGCCACGCAACTCTGCCTCCACTTTCTGCTTATCCTCTGTGGTCAGTCCACTCTGTTCTACTTGATAGATGATGGCATTCACCTTAGAAACACCAGTGAAGTTATATCGCCAAACAGAGAGGATACCAGAGTTCTTAGCGTCCCAGTTGTGGCGTTGGAACTGCTGATAGCGACCACCATCATACCAGTCTGTACCACGGGTTGGGATACATGCCTCATCACTTGAGCACTCCTGTGTGAAGAATACATACTCACAAGTAGGATAACAGATGATACCTGCGCCCTCAGGAGTACCTGAACCATAGCCTCGGAGTGTAGCGTAAGCACCTCCAACGATAGTTGCTACCTCAGAAGAAGTCTTGCCATAGTCATCCTGCGACACCTTATCGTAAAGTTGTTCGTTAAGGTCAGTACAGGAAGCCATTGCCAAGAGCAGTCCTACTCCTAACCAAGTCTTCCGTCCTGGAAGGATATTTGATATGCTAATATTCAATCGTTTCATAATAATTATGTTCTTATAATGTTGAATGTTACGGTAAGATTAGAAGCCAATGTTCACACCCAATGAGAAAGTGCGTGGTCGTGGGTAACTGTTGAAGAAGTCAATACCAGGTGAGTTCAGTACGTTATCTGGTACACTTACTTCTGGATCGATACCCTTATAGCCTGTAATACAGAAGAGGTTTTCGCCTGTCACATAGAAACGTAGACGACTAAGACCCATCTTCTTCACTGCATTCATCGGAACAGAATAACCCAAAGTGATAGACTGTAGACGGAAGAAATCACCATTCTCTATGAAGTAATCAGAGAAAGTTGGATTATCAGTAATACCGCTCTTCATGAAGTCGTCGAGGGTGTTCTGTGATGGGAAGCGTGTTGGATCATACATCACCATGCGGCTAACATTCAGTACCTTCTGTCCGAACATACCATAAGCAGCTACGCTTGCATCGAAGTCACGCCATGTTGCATTGAGTGAAAGACCAAGGTTCCACTTAGGCATTGCGGAGCCTAAATAGCCTTCCTTCACCTTTCCATTCTCGTCTTTCTCAAGCATATACTTGCCGTCGTCTGAGATTCCTGTGCAATGAGGACCCCAGAAGGCACCTGCTGGAAAGCCCTCTTTGATGACCTGTGCGTACGTGTTTGACATACCACGAACACTGTGCAATGGACCTGCTTGAAGTCCTACTGCCTGATATTGGTCGTTAGAAAGCTTTGTAATCTCTTGATGGTTGTAGGCAAGAGAGAGGTTAGCATCAAGTGTCCAATCCTTCGTGCGGACTGCTTTATAACCCAAAGTAAGCTCAAATCCTTTGTTCACTAAGTCACCAACATTCGCCAACATCGTACCCACAAGGTATGGAGGTTGTGGCACTGGATAAGTCCAAAGGAGGTCGGAAGTCTTCTTATAGTAAAGTTCTAACGTACCATTCAATCTATTGTATAGAGAGAAGTCAACACCAAGGTTCCACTGTGCTGTTGACTCCCATTTAAGGTCAGGGTTAGGGTTTTGAATCTGTGTGTAGGAGTTCTTCCATGTTCCAGTAGTCCCATCATAGTAGGCAGAACCTGCTGCAGAGAGGATAGAAAGCGACTTATATTCGCCAATACCATTCTGATTACCAGTCACACCGAAGCCTGCACGAAGCTTTAAGTTGTCGAGCCACTCACGTGTTGAAGCCATGAAAGGCTCTTCAGAGATACGCCAAGCCAAAGAAAGAGAAGGGAATACGCCCCACTTATGGTGCTGACCGAAGCGAGAAGAACCATCATTACGCAGCGTAGCAGTAAGCATATAGCGGTCCATTAGGCTGTAGTTCACACGACCAAAGAACGAAATGAGTTTTGATTCACCCTTATAAGAACCCACATCTCCCTGTCTGTGGTCTGTTCCTGCACCTAAGTTGTTATATCCGAAAGCATCAGAATCGAAGCCAGAGCGTGTTGAGCTGAAGCCTTCATAGGTGTTATCGAGGTAAGAATAACCACCCATAAGATTCAAATGGTGGATGTCTGCGAACTTTTTATCGTATGTTAAGTAAAGTTCTAACTGCTTATTTGTATAGTCATCATAGATTCTTTGACCCCATCCATGCTCACTCTGTCCCTCCATTCGAGCGTAAGTAGGCTTGTATAATCCCGACTTAACAGAGTTGAATTCATAGGATGTATTCACCGTAGCAACCAATCCTTCGAGGAGAGAAAGCTCTGCCTTCAAGTAGCCTAAGAAGCGATGACGCTTGCGATCTTCAGTTCTGTTGTTGTTTAACTCAACAGGATTCTCTGTGTTTGTACCATTGAATTGAGCATAGCTGCCGTCTTGATTATAGACAGGGAAGGTTGGTTGAAGGTTAGTCATGCGTTCAAAGATACGGTTATCGACTGGATGCCAGCTGTCAAAGTTGGTATTGATGCCCTCATCCAAGCGTAAACGACCATTCATTCCAATCTGATAAGCAGAGAGAGAACCAGCAAGTCGGTTCATAGTATTGTTCTTAATGACACCTTCATTGTTGTTATAAGTGAAGCTGGCACGATATCCATGCTTCTTCTTAGACGATGAGAAGTTGATATTATGCCCATGAGAGATAGCCGTACGCATAAGTTCTTTCTGCCAGTCGGTACTTGCTCCGAAGTCTAAAGCACTCATATTGCCTGTTGAACGAACATAACTACGCCACTGATTTGCCGATAGTAAGTCGAGTGTTTTGGCTGCAGAAGCTAAGGCAACATAGCCATTATACTGAATAGTATTCACCTCAGTGTCTGAGCCTTGACGATTGGTAGTAATGATGATAACACCATTTGCACCACGAGAACCATAGATAGCTGCAGCAGAGGCATCCTTAAGAATATCCATGCTGACAATCTCTGAAGGTTGAACAGAGTTGATATCAACACCTGGAATACCATCTACAACAACCAACGGACCATTACTTGCCGACAAAGACGTACCACCACGAAGACGGATAGAAGCACCTGACTCAACAGCTCCAGAGCTTTGTACGATAGAAAGACCAGCCACCTTACCTTGCAACAACTGCTCAGTAGAGGTGATAACACCCTGTTTCATATCCTTAGAATTGACTGAGGCAATGGCACCCGTAAGGTCGCTCTTGCGCATCTTACCGTATCCGACGCCCACGATAGTCACCTCATCAAGTGTCTTGGCATCCTCTTCCATCACGACTTTTAGGTCTTTTCCTGCCTGCACCTTACGACTTGTATAGCCTACATAGGTGATTTCGAGCATATCACCTTGTCGGCACTGGATAGTGAAATTACCATCAATATCAGTGATAGCACCCACTTTACCGCCTACAATACTCACCGAAGCGCCAATAAGTGGTTCATGACCGCTATCAGATACCGTACCAGTAGCAGTGAAGTCCTGTGCTGATACCTGACTACAGAACATCATCAACGCAAAGAGGATGAGTCCCGATAGTTTATTTTTTATTGTTAGTTTCATAGAATTTAATGCTTTTATGGATTGAATAAGACGAGGAATCATTCTCTCCTCTTCCGTTATTAATCAGCCACAACGAGCGGTATTGTTGATGTAACAACCGTCTTATCGTGCTGATCCTTTACTGTTACCTTCAGCTCAGAAGCTTCCACACCCTGCAACTCCTTGTTCAAGTCGAGTGTTGCCTCACGCTTATCGCGCACGCCAGGCATAGTACCAGTAATCGTCTTTGTACCTGCCACGATAGTATATTTCAAGTCACCAGCCGTACGCTCATTGTATTCACGCGTCAACGTAAGGATGTCCTTACTGCTTAGACGTGTTGGGAAATAAGAGAAAACAGGGTCTGGATAAGGAGTAGCCGTACCTGCCTTTTGCTTTTGGTCACCACTATTCACACCCCACTGGTTAGCTCCTGCAGCATCCTTAATGACCTTTACGATAAGATAAGTCATATTTTCAAGCTGAAAAGCTGCCTTTTCATCGGGATCAGCAAGGATGGTTGGCTTGTCTGCCTGCCCTGCATCTTGTGGGTTATAAGCATAGTATTCACTTGGAACACCTACATTCCAAACGTACAAACCATTAGAAAGTTTCTTCAAACCTGTCTTTGCTAACACTGCAGGACGCCATACATCCAAGGTCTGTTGTACGGTCCAATCGTTCAAACCTGAGTGTGCAGCAAACTCTACGAAGTCGGCATCTTTTGCCAATTCTGTCAATGTCTTCTCACCTAATTTATATACATCAGGATTGAAAACTACTGTCAACGGCTCGTCTAAGGTGAACTTATCGGTGAAACCCTTATCTTTCTTGCCACTGAAGAAACGGATTCCATCACCCGACTTCTTAAACTCCTTGAACTCAGAACGGCTGTCAGGAGCTGCGAAAACACCCGACCACATACTACCATCCTTCGTCTTCAGACGTTGCCAAAAGCCTGGCCACGCATCATCTTCAAACTTTGAAATATCGCTGTTAAAGTACTGTGTTGGTACCATTGTCTTCTTATAGATGTTGTTACCAACGTATTCCAACTTCGCAAAGTCAGATGAATTGCCACCATGACCAGCATCTGGCTCAGTTGGCTGCCATGCCCAGAGATAGAGGTCAACACCCTCCTGAAAGCCGACATCGGTCAAATCATAATAGAAAGTAACCTCTTCATCAGCCGTGAAGACAGCAGGAACTGTCCAGCACTTTGGTGCCTTCGGTAGTTCTACACCATCAGCAAACAATGCCAAGGGGAACAAGCACATCAATGCAAATAATATCTTCTTCATATTGATTCTGTTATTTTAGGGGAGTTAGGAAGTAATAAAGTAAGATGGTAACTTATAGAAAAGTCCTACAAAAGGAAGACTTTGAAACTTTGATAAGCCCAAGAGAAAAAGTACTGATAACCTCCAAACTCCAAAATTACTTAACTGCCTGTGTCAGATTATAAGTGTAAGAGACAAAAGGCTGGCCGTTTGTCTTGCGTGTCAAACGATATTCCAGTGTCTTCGTATTCCCCGGCACAGCCGTTACAGTGAGTGCTGTCTCAGCCTTTCCGTCATTGAGAAGGAGTCGACTTGGCGTGTTATCACTCTTTGTGAAATTGTAATCCATCTTCCATGTGCCACTTGTAGGCAACAAGAGTGGTGCACTTCCTTCTACCGTGAAGGTCGATGGATTACCAGCCTCATCTTGGTTTAGATTGATGACAAACGTGTCAAAATCGAGTAGGTCTGTCAATGTCTTTGTACGAGCATTCGCCTCATCAGTCTGCACAACAGAATTAACAACCCACTTACCGCCAATCTTTTCACTTAGCGTTATCGGTGCTGTAAAACTTCCGTCATCAACTGTAGAACATCCCGTGAACGCCATTGCCGTAGAAAAGAGTAGTCCAATAGCGAACAAATTACCTCTGATTGTTCTCATAGTGAATCTTGTTTTTAGTTATTGAAAATTTATTTTTGTTGATTATTTCTTTATTGGCAAAGTTAGTTATCATTATTCATAAAGTAAAGAAAACTGATGATTGTATAAACATAAATCGGCTATAAAATTCATAAACTACTGATAATCAACACCCATTTGTTATCCTAAAGTATAAATAATATAACTTGAATATTACGCTTTTAGCCCTTTCAGAGCATCAAAACGACAAATTTTCAGCTAAAAGGGATGCAATTATTAACATTTAATCCAATTCGGTCATTAGAGCCTAAACATATTTTGTTTTATTATCGAGCAGATTGTT